>DATHKS010000419.1:0-4836 GCA_035488975.1 Chitinophagaceae bacterium
AAAGAAGCAGACATCGTTGTTACCGCTTCAGGCTGTCGCGATCTCATCACCGGCGACCATTTCAAACTGATGAAGGATAAGGTCATCGTTTGTAATATCGGTCACTTCGATATCGAGATCGATATCGCCTGGCTGAACACGAACTATGGCCAGACAAAGGATACCATCAAGCCACAGGTCGATATCTACAATGTAGATGGACATGATGTGATCATCCTCGCGGAAGGCCGCCTCGTGAACCTCGGCTGCGCAACGGGTCACCCTTCTTTCGTGATGAGTAATTCCTTCTCCAACCAAACACTTGCACAAATAGAATTGTGGAAAAACCACAAGAACTATGAGAACAAAGTGTATGTATTGCCGAAGGTGCTCGATGAAAAGGTAGCGCGTTTACACCTCGCCAAGATCGGTGTAGTGTTGGAAGAGCTGACACCTGCACAGTCCGGTTATCTCGGTATCTCCAAGGAAGGTCCGCTCAAGGCTGAACATTACAGGTACTGATCTATAAAATACTATTTCAAAAGCTGTACTGCTGTCAAAAGCGGTGCAGCTTTTTTTATTCCATTTATCCCAGGGATCTATAGAGCAGGCCAATTGAAAGTAAAAATTCAAAAGGTCCCCGATTGGCGAAACATTCCATCCTGACCGTGCGCCGATGAAATGATCGGGAACAACGAAAACCTTCCTTTAACGGAGAGTTTTTTGCATCGCCTGCGGCAAGCCTCTGGTGGCCGAAGGACTTTTTACTTTTGAATTTTGACTTTATCATGTCGTCGCTCTCCACAAGGCTCCACGCTTTTTGCCGGACATTAGTGGCTTTTTACCGGTTGAAATTGTTAACCGGTCGTAAAGTATTTACTTTCCTCATGGCAAAACTAATATCTTAGCCACCGGAATAAACGAGCTCTGCGACCGTTCACATCATCATTGTCAAAGGGCTTCATACACTCATCAACAAGTATTGAATGGATCAATCAACCAGCCCTTCGGTGTTGCAGGTAGAAAATCTGAACGTCTCCTACGGCTCTTTTCACGCCGTCACGCAAGTATCGTTCGATGTTAAGGCAGGCGAGATCTTCGGTCTGCTAGGCCCTAACGGCGCCGGGAAGACCAGCACCCTTAGCGCCGTCGAAGGATTGCTGAGGCCTCAGTCGGGGACCATCATGGTAGCCGGTGTGGATGCCCGGCAAAAGCCCTTGCATGCACGCGCCAACGTCGGCGTTCAACTTCAATCGACCAGTTTCCAACCGGAACTATCGGTGAGTGAGATCCTTAAATTATACGCGGGCATTCATGGCGTGGAGATGTCAACACAGCGATTGGCCCAGATCCTTGAAACAATCAAACTCCAGGATGCGGGTGGTAAGAAATTCGGACAGCTTTCAGGCGGCCAGCAACAGCGTGTCTCACTCGTCATCGCATTGATCCACGACCCCAGGCTTGTATTGCTCGACGAACCGACCACGGGTCTCGATCCGCAATCGCGCCGGCAATTATGGGAGCGGATGGAAGACCTGCGCGACAAGAACCATGGCATACTGCTGACGACACATTCGATGGAGGAAGCGGAGGCCGTATGCGACCGCATTGCGATCATCGATCACGGAAAGATCATCGCCATCGATACTCCGCAGGGCCTGATCGAGAAACACCGCAACGATGCCGAGGTGATCAGCGCCTCACGCAAGGGAAAGATCACGCTTGAAGATGTCTTCATCGGCCTCACGGGCCGCGCCATCCGTTCATAAACAAATATTATTATCATGCAAACGACTATACCTTCTACTTCAGCCGTCCTCTCGTCCCTGCTGCGGGCAGACTTCACCACGCAATGGCGCAACCGGAAGTCGGTGATCCTGGTATTGCTGGTACCGGTGATCATTCTCATTTCCTGGAAGGGGTTGGTGGATAAACTCGGCGGTTCATTCGTTCTTTCTAATTGCATCACCATCGGCCTGACGGCTATCGGCCTCATGGGCTATTCCAATTCCATCGCGCGCGATCGTGACAAGGGCGTCTTTCAGCGGTTGCGTGTGGCGCCCGTTCCTTCATGGTCCATCATGGCCAGCCGTCTTATCGTTCAATTGGTGATGATACTGCTGGTGACGGCGGCCGTGTTCATCGTCGGTCACCAGGTCGATAAGATCACGCTCAGTCCTGCCGGTTACCTGTTTGGCTTCCTCGCCGCCTTCGTGGGCGGTGCCGTGTACCTGGCACTCGGGCAGGTGATAGTTGGCCTCATCAAGAACCCGGAAACCGTGAATGCGGTCACGAGGCTCGTATATTTCATCTTCATCATGGTGGGTATGTTCGGCGAACTCGGCATGCTGGGTCATGAGCTGGGCGAAGTAGTGAAGTGGTCGCCCTATGGTGCGGTAAAACGGATACTCGCGGCAAGCATGCAACCCACCACCTGGACGAATGACAGCACACTTTCCCTCCTGGCCACTATTGGATATACGGTTGTGTTTACGGTGCTGGGGATTAAGTGGTTTAAGTGGAACACTAAGTAAGATAATTTGGCGATTTGATAATTTGGTAATTTGATAATGAGGCGTGCTCAGATGAGAAACGATTGACCCGACTGAGGATCATTATCAAATTACCAAATTGCCAAATTATCAAATTATTTTTAAAGTATCTTTCAGCCAAAACCAATCGCATGCTGAAAACAACTGCTTTTATTTTCCTCTCAGTCATATTCAGTCTCGTCTCCGCCGCGCAAACCACCTACAGTAATTTTTCACAACAAACCTCAAGGCTCAATGCCCTGGCCAAGGCCTATCCGCAGCTGGCAAAGCTTACGTCATTGGCGAAGACCGCCGGTGGCAAGGACGTTTGGGAACTCGTTGTGGGTAGCGGCAATACTGCTGCAAAGCCTGCCATGGTGATCGTGGGAGGTACGGAAGGGAACTACCTGCTCGGGACTGAACTCGCTCTCGGTTTTGCCGAGACCATTCTCCAGGCATCGAATAGTGATAGTGGCCGGGCCGTGCTCGACAAGACCACCTTCTACATTTATCCCGACATGAGCCCGGATGCAATGGAACAATACTTCGCGTCGCTGCGCTATGAGCGGCTTGGAAATGCATCGGCAACGGATGATGACAGGGATGGGAAGACAAATGAAGATGGTGTGGACGATCTCGATGGAAACAACAAGATCACCTGGATGAGGATCGAATCGCCGGTGGGAGAATATAAGACGCATCCCGATGACCCGCGCGTGCTGGTAAAAGCAGACCTCAGCAAAGGCGAGAAGGGAAAATACATCCTCTACACCGAAGGCATCGATAACGACAAAGACGGAACATACAATGAAGATGGCGAGGGCGGTGTGGCATTCAATAAGAACCTTACGTTCAAACATCCTTCCTTTACGGCGGGCGCGGGGGAATTTCCCGTCTCCGAACTGGAAACGCGCGCATTGCTTGACCGTCTCTACGAGTTATACAATGTGTATGCGGTGATAAGCTTCGGCAGTAACAATAACCTCTCTGCTCCTTTTACGTTTACGGCCGCTCCGCCGACGCAACAAATACCAAGCGGCTGGCTCGAGCCCGATGTAAAAGTAAATGCGATGGTCTCGGACCTCTATAATAAGACGGTGAGTCAAAAGGATCCGCCAAAGGCCGCAACAGGCGGTGGCGATCTTCTCTCATGGGCCTATTTTCACTATGGACGATACAGTTTCAGTTCCCCGGGCTGGTGGGTGCCGAAGACGAAGCCCGACAGTACGCGAAATGAGAAGGCCTTCACGCAGGACGACCCGGGCGCCAACTACCTGCGCTGGGCCGGGCAGCAGGGCATCACCAATACTTTCACGGAGTGGAAGAAGGTCAATCATCCCGATTTCCCGGGGCAAACGATCGAGGTGGGTGGCATCGATCCCTTCGTATTGATCAATCCCCCTGCGAAATTGCTTCCCGACCTGGTGAAGAAGAATACGCAGTTCCTGGTAAAGCTTGCCGGCTATCAACCGGAGATCGATCTCGTTAATATTAAATCGGAGAAAATGGGCAATGGGCTCACGAGGATCACGCTCGATATCATCAACAAGGGAGCATTTGCCTCCCATACCAAGTTCGGTGAGAGAACATACTGGGTGAAGCGGATCAAGGTAAAAGTGAACACGGCGGGAAGCCAGGCCATCATCAGCGGCAAACATATCCAGTTGCTCAATTCGCTGGAGGGCTATAGTACGCAACCTATGAGCTGGCTGATCAGGGGCACGGGTAAAGTAACCATAGAGGCCGGCAGTCCTACTACCGGTACCCGCGTCATCGATGTCAATCTCTAAAGTTCATTCAAAAAAAAGAAAGATGAAATTCAACATAAAAAAATTCATTCCCCTGTTCGCGCTGTTCATTGCATCAACGGGAATCATCGCACAGACACCCGATCAGTTATTCAAGGCGGCCGGTTCGCCGGTAAACCCCAAGGTGGCGGTCAGCTGGAATCATTATAACGATCATGCCGGCATCACGGCTATCTGCAAGAGTATTGCGAAGGCATACCCGGAGCTGGCACACCTGGAATCAATCGGCAAGTCATTCAAGGGACGCGATCTCTGGTGTCTTACCATCACCGATTTTAAAAAAGGAAATGCGGATAAGAAACCGGGTATGTACATCGATGGGAACATCCATTCCAATGAAGTGCAGGGAAGCGAATTCGCACTATACACTGCGTGGTATCTTACGGAATCCTTTCATGATACGAAGTTCGTGCAGGAACTGCTGGCCGATAAAGTATTCTACATCGTTCCTACCATCAACCCCGATGGCAGGGATAGTTATTTTCATGAACCCAATACCGGCAGTACGCCGCGTTCCG
>DATHKS010000420.1:0-2870 GCA_035488975.1 Chitinophagaceae bacterium
TGTCCATGACGGGAACGTTCGCGGGGCGAAGAGAATTGATATTGGCGGCGGCTACGGGAGACCACCTGATGCGGGTAAAATTATAAACGAGAAAGACGGTAACGCCGGCGAGGATGGCGAAGAATGCCTTCTTCAGCCACCGGTATTGGCGATCGGCCCTGACCAGGGGAGGCAGTTCCTCCGTCGCGGGCTTCGGTATGGAAGGCGCAACGGCAATGACCTTCTTTTGAAAGACCGGAATGGGGTTGGCCTGCCGGGCAAACTCGGCATAGGTCACCCATTCATTGGTGTTGAAGACCCATATCCGGACCTTATTGCGGTCGCCGGACGACTGTATTAATGTGGTTAACTCCTCTTTCGACTGCACTTCCCTAATCACATTCGTTCCATCGGTGAACAAATATTTTTCCATCTCGTGGGAATATGTTTTTCGTGACTTAAGCGTAGAGAGGAGTCAAATAGTTGGTGTATTTAGGAATTGAGTGAGAAGATACAGCTGAATTACATTCAAAGGAGAGGCTGGAAGGTTTACAACATTTTTTTATGAAATGAGAGGCGTTTTGAAAGTTTTAACAGAAACATTCACACCGGTTGCATACTAAAGACGTGAATCGTGAATCGTCAATCGTGAATAGCAGCGGTCCAAAATTTGCTGTATGAGTATATGTACATCCATCGGGGTCGGCTACGCCAGACCCCGCCGAGACAGCGCCTCGCTAAATCAGCCTTCCCGCATATCACGACACTTGAGCATTGTCCAAAGGACCCCCTTGGGGAATATTGCGTATTGTCCGAAGAACTCCGGACTCCTTCGGAGAATATTGAATATTTCATAAGTTGATTGGTCGATACTTAATATCTTGATAAGTTGCTGTTGAAACCCTCCTCTTTTTCCCGTTTTTTTCCCTTCTCTTCCCTTCCCATTTGAATTATTCTTGCACCGGTTTTGGATCCAAACCCATCAATGGCCATTGAGACAGGAGATGGTACGAACCTGGATAAAAAAGAGTTCTCATTGTTCATTTTAAATATTTTACCATGAAGAAACTGGAAAGTCTCCGGGAAGACAGGTTCTGCCTGCTGACGGAAGACGAGAAGAGGCGGTGCCTGGGAGGTTACCACGTGGAAGGTAATCTTATGGGATGGAGTTGGAATGGGGATGCGAGTGAGAGGCTTGCGGGATCGGTGACCAAACACAGCGAGGCCAAGCTGGGCATCATCAGCGGGGGCGATTCATCGACAGCCAACTGTTATCAATATGACTACAACGGGTATTTGAACGGCCATTATGTCTCCACCGGCTGGAGCGCCACCCGATGCCTGCCCTATCCATAATTATTAATAAATCATGCGGAGCCGCCAGGGCGGTTCCGCATTCATACTACTATATGAAATACATACTGATACTCATTCTTACCATATCTCTGAACGGCCTTACATCCTTCAACGCAGAAGCGGGAAAATGGCCGGATGGCGGGAGCACGGACACCACGATTCGCCGTTTCCCCATCAATGCGGCGCTGATCTCACTGATCAGCCATTGGAAGACGGATTGCAACGACGGATTCTATTCTCCTATGGGGCTGCCCGGTAGAGTAGAAACATTCGGTCGATCGCACTACTCATGGCTTATCCCGTGGTTCATCCCAAAACGCAGTTCCCTGCTCATTTCGGAACTCGTTCCGCTGTTCATCGCCAGGTTCAATCCGTGGATCGCACCATGGATGGCTCCGTGGATGGCACCGTGGACTGCACCGTGGACTGCGCCGTGGACCGCACCGTGGCTCAACCCCTGGACTGGTGCGTATCTTAATACATTGCTTAGTTCGTGGCTTGCTTCGGCTCCCGGTCCACAGCCTACTTCACGGCACAGTTCGCGGCTCAGTTCGCGGCCCAGTCCGGACCTCACTTCGCGCCTAACTTGGAACTCTGATCCCAGGCCGAATCGCTTGTCAGATTCCAGATCCCAGCCGCGGCCCAACGCCTCGTCTACCCCCTCAACCAACTTCTGGTCTAACTCCTGGTCCAATGCCTGGCTTAATTCATGGCTCGACTTATGGCTCAATTCATCGCTCAATTCGTCGCTCAATTCGCGATTCAATTCTTCGCGGACTTCCGGGTACAATTCGTGGTTCATTTCTCGGCCTGCCCCAGTTTTTGCAGATGATCCCCGTCCATTACTATGTCCCTTTACTACCGGTACCAGCCTCTCGCTACTGAACTTCGAGTTCTCCTACGCGGGTCTGACCAAGATTAAGACCAGCTCCAACGGATCGGTCAATTGGAGCGACGAGCGGACTCTCCTTGATTTCCTCCGGCTCGGCTATCGCATAACTGCTGCAGATCCCGACATCGTTGTCGTGTTTTGCTCGAAGTATTATGCTTCTTCCGACAGCCTTGCCCAGCGGGACCTGGATCATGTAAAAGATCTGCTCCTCCTGTTGGGTCTTTCACCGGAGCGGATCAGGATCGTCCCGCCCTCCATCCGCAATGCGGGCCCGGTACCGGCGGATCGTGCTCCCATCGGCATATGGACTATCCATTCGGGAGATTACCCCAGTAATATCATCCTGCTTAAAGAAGGCTGGGTGATCCATCATAATATGAACGACGATGATTTTGATAATTTCTTCCTCCGCAGATAACGGCGTGCAACGTGTGTGCGATTGGCTCGACTATTACGATCAACCCTATATGATCGCGAATGAAACAACTCCTTTCGAATACACGCTACGCGGGGGAGTTGTATATGCAGGCATAAATGGACAGCCCCCGCAGCGGGTCGAAGGCGGATGGATCAGGAATCCATACCTGAACCTTGGAAACTTCCATCCGGTGAATCATAAAGAGCTGGGCAAATGGATCGGCAT
>DATHKS010000421.1:0-3713 GCA_035488975.1 Chitinophagaceae bacterium
AGAATGGGCAAGGATCGTAGCACCGTGGCGAATTTTATACGCCTGCTGAAGCTGCCTCCCGATATCCAGCTTGCCGTGCGCAATGGAGAACTGAGCATGGGACACGCACGGGCACTCATCAACGTGGACACTATCGACAAACAACTCTATATTTTCAGGGAGATAAAAGAAAAGGGCCTCTCGGTCCGGCAGACGGAACTGCTCGTGAGAAATCTCTATAAGCAAGGCGGTGCTGTTAAAAAAACTTCAAAAAGCTCCCTTACTGCTCCTTATCAGAAAATCGAAGATACCTTAGCTTCGCAGTTCAGCACCCGGGTGAAATTGAAACCCAGCCGGAACGGCAGCGGCCAGATACTTATCGATTATTATTCCCAGGAAGAACTGACCAAGCTGCTGCAACAATGGAATGTGCAGGTGGGCTGAGATCATGGCCCGGATTTTCCGAAGGAATAAAACGTTATGAAGATTCAACTTTTTTTATGGGCTTCCCTTGCACTCCTTCCCGCCTTCTCATTTGCCCAGCAAAAAGAGGTCCGCGATTCGGCATCCATGGTGGTAAAGACCGGCATCGATACCGCGCAGGAAAGCAAAAGGGATAAGCAACTGAACGTGTACAATCCCAGGAAGGCCGCTATCCGCTCGGCCATCTTCCCCGGCCTCGGCCAGATCTACAACAAAAAATATTGGAAACTCCCTATCGTTTATGCCGGCCTCGGCATATCGGGTAGCATCTTCGTCTATAATCTCAAATGGTATAAGAGAACACGCTTCGCCTTCAAGGTGCTTTATGCCAAGGATACCGCCAGCTTCCCCAGGGTGTATCGTGACCTGCAGCTATACATTGCGGGTAACCAGTTGTCCCGTCTCCAATATGCCAGGGACCAGTACCGGCGCGATATCGATTACTCCGCGCTTTTCTTCATGGTCATGTGGGGACTGAACGTGGTAGATGCCGCAGTGGATGCGCACCTGAAGGGTTTCGATGTGAGCCCGGATCTCTCGTTCCGCATCAAACCAGGTCATAGCGAAATGGCCGGGACCAATGGATTGAGCCTGGTACTCACGGTTGGCAAGACAAGGCAGGCCTCTCTCCTCAGAAGTGATTTCTGAATTTTCGCCATCAATTTTTGATAGTGACCACTTAAATGCACAAATTGCAGCACCTAATTAATACGGCATTATGCGGATTGCACTACTGGGTTATGGAAAAATGGGACACGCGATAGAGGAAATAGCCGTCCGGCGCGGTCATGAGATCGTTCTAACGATCAATGAGGAGAACCTGGAAGACTTCACGAAGGAGAATATCCTGCGCGCCGAGGTAGCCATCGAATTCACCGGCCCGCATACCGCTCCCGGAAATATTTTGAAGACACTCGAATACGGCGTGCCCGTGGTTAGCGGCTCTACCGGGTGGACGGCCCGGATGCCGGAAATGGAGGAAGCCTGCAGGAAATTCAACGGCGCCTTTTTATATGCCAGTAATTTCAGTATCGGAGTAAATATATTCTTCGAATTGAATCATAAACTCGCCACGCTGATGTCTTCGCACCCCGAATATGCCATCAGCCTGGAGGAGATACATCATACACAGAAGAAGGACGCGCCGAGCGGCACCGCCATCACGCTCGCTGACCAGATCATTGCAGAAACACACTCGAAGACCAAGTGGGTGAGTGGCGATACGAAGAATGCCGCCGAGCTTCCCATCGCCAGCAGAAGGATAGACCCTGCTCCCGGGACCCATATGGTAAAATACAGCTCTCCTATCGACGATATCGAGATCATCCATACGGCCCACAACCGCACCGGCTTTGCCTCCGGAGCTGTGCTGGCCGCGGAATATATCAGGGATAAAAAAGGTATCTTCAGCATGAAGGAAGTACTGGGCTTCTAAGCCCGCATCCCTACCACCAACACGGCAACATGATCAAAGGCAAACGTATCCGGTTATATTTTTTCCTTTTCTTATTCCCTTCGGTGATCTCCGCGCAGACAAAGGAGATCGATTCCCTTTTTCAATTAACGAAAAAAGCATCCCCGGCCCGCCGTATCCTGTTGTTCACACAGATCTCGGAGACGGCGCGAAATGTATATCCTGATACCTCGTTTCATTTCGCGAAGCAGGCCATGTCATTGGCGGAGGAGACTGGAAATGCAGAGGGTCGTTTGAAGGCCTATTCCGCCATGGGACGAATCCTGCATGTGAGGGGAAGCTATGATCTATCTATCAAGTATCACAAGGAAGCGCTCGACCTCGCCCGGGGCGAGAAGAACGATTCCATGGCCGCGGTCTCTCTCAACGGGATCGGCAACTCGCTATGGCAATTGGGAAGACATGCGGAAGCGCTGGAGAATCTATTCGGCGCATTACGCATCCGGGAACGGCTGAACGACACACGTGGCATCATCATCTGCAAGACCAGCATCGGCATGGTGTACCAGACAGAAGAGAAATTGGAACTCGCGGAGAAATATATCCGCGAGGCGCTTAGCCTGATCGATAAGAAGAAAGATCCCGACGTGCAACTGACCTCTATGCATACGCTCGCCAATATCTACGGCATGCAGGGTAAGATAAAAGAAGCGTTCGCGGTGGACAGGGAAGGTATACAGATAGCGGAGGAACGCGGCAATGAAGTCGCCAAATCACTCTTCTACGACAACATCGGCAACTGCTATCTCTACAACACGCCTCCCGATTGTCAAAAGGCGATCGAATATTTTCTAAAAACGCTTGCTATAGATTCCGCGTTCGGCAACCGGAAGCAGATGAGCGATAGCTATTCCAACATGGGATCCGTCTTCTTCGAACAGAAGAAATTCGCCGATGCTATTCCCTTCTTGCAGCGGTCGCTGGTATTGGCGGATGAATCGGGGTACACGCAGGGAAAATTAAAAGCCTTCCAGATGTTGTCGACGGCCTACCGGCAATCCGGCCGCGGGGACGAGGCCTATGCAAGCCTGCAAAGCGCGGTACGCGTCAAGGATAGTTTCATTACCGCCAGCAGCGAAGCGAAGATGGCTGAAATGCAGACACTATATGAAACGGAGAAGAAGCAACAACAGATCACACTGCAGCAGGAACAACTCAGTAAGAAGAATTATATTCTCTGGGGCACCATTGCCTTCGCCTTGCTGCTCGGCCTGCTCGGCGTTTCCTATTACCGCCGCTCACGACTAAAGCAAAAGGCGCGGCTACAGGAGGCTATAATCGACCAGCAGGACCTCGCCACACGCGCCGTGATAGAGGCGGAGGAAGAGGAAAGACAACGCATCGCCCGCGATCTTCACGACGGTATCGGCCAGATGATGAGCGCCGCAAAGATGAACCTCTCCGCATTCGAGGCGGATATTGATGGTAAAGGAGGCCAACACCGTGAATCGCTCAGGAAGATCATCGGCCTTGTAGATGACAGCTGTCGCGAGATACGCACCGTCTCGCACAATATGATGCCCAATGCCCTCCTGAAAAGCAACCTCGCCACGGCCGTCAGCGATTTCCTGGATAAGATAGATAAGACCTCATTAAAGATCCATCTCTACACATCGGGGCTCGATGAACGCCTCGATACCAATATCGAGACCGTCCTGTACAGGGTGATACAGGAGGCGGTAAATAACGTGCTCAAACACGCGAGGGCGTCCGTTCTCGACATATCGCTGGTGAAAGATCCCGATGGCATCAGCGCCCCCATTGAAGACAACGGGAT
>DATHKS010000422.1:0-2825 GCA_035488975.1 Chitinophagaceae bacterium
GCGGCTTGCTCGAATTGGCGACCTATACGAAATTCGAGACGAACATCATTCACCGCGATGTGATCGATGCAATGATACGGCAGCCGTTCAGCAACCAGGCAAAGCCTTTCAGGAAGAATAATATCCAGCCCGGTATTCCAGCAGATGCTGGTAGTTGTGATTCGTTCTTATCTGTAACGGGTTATTCGATCCGAGCTTCTTCAATGGCCACCATGACCAGCCGATATTATTGGTCTCGAAGAGCCGTATCGCATCGGTGAACCAGGTATTGGAATTTTCACCTGTTTCTCCCAACCAGACTGGCATATCGTATTTATTCCTGAAGTCGATAATGTGCTGTATCGATGCCTGGTCATTATGGTTCCAGTATTTATGAAAACTCAGGACCATATTCTTGTCCCAGGCAGGCAGGATCCCATTGTAATTATTCCCCCAACCATTCCCCTCGATGATTATTATATGTTTGGTGTCTACTTCACGGATCGCGGCGGTAATGTCCACCATCAGCTTCTTTAACGGTTCATTCAACTTCTCTTTCTGGCCGTTCCTGTCGGCAGCTGTATCCTGGAAGCCCCAGTTGGGTTCATTGATGATATCGTATCCGCCTATCCAGGGTTCATTCACATATCTTTCCGCGATCTTCTTCCAGAAGGCGATCATTTTCTGTTGGTTTGCCTCCGATTGCCAGAGCGAAGGCTTCGATGGATCGCGATCGGAGATGTTCAGATCGTTTCCCTGTCCACCCGGCGCCGCGTGCAGGTCCAGGATAAGATACATCCTGTTTGCCTTGCACCATGCAAGCAGGCTGTCCGTCATGGCGAATCCTTTTTCCACCCATGTCTGTTTTCCCGCTACCGGCTCCTGATCCACCGGCAATGTGTATAGTTGATAATGCATTGGCAGCCTTACCGAATTGAATCCCCAGGCCTTCAATGAATCGATATCGATCCTGCGCGTATGATTGGCCAACCATACATCATAGAATTCATCTGTCTGCTCCTTGCTCAGCAATGCCTCGATCCGCTGGCGTATCCTGTGCTGTTGCTGTCCCGGCGCACTGATGCCGAGCATATATCCTTCCTGCAGCATCCATCCGCCCAGTCCTATCCCACGCAATAATATATTCTCGCCTTTCTCATTGACGATCTTCTGCCCCGAGGCCTTGAGGAAGCCCTGGCTGCGGGCCGTATTTATCAGAAGACATGTTCCCAGCAATGCCAGGAGATATGATTTTGATCGTTGCATTTTTTTATTAAGTTTTAGTCCCAGGAATAGGTTGCCGCCGCTCCGGCATTGAGTGTGGCTGTAGCCGATTTATTTTTATAACGGATCCCAAAGGTCTGTGGTGTCTTCCCGGTGTTCGTTACAATGAGCACCTTCTTTCCAGCAGGCGTTCTGAATGCAACATTGGCAAGGCTATCATTCTCCGTGGAAGCGATCCTCTTCGAACCGGGCCTGACGAGTTTCGACGCATGTGCGATGGAATAGTAGGCGATGTTCCGTGTGACGGTATCGCCGGCCAGCGTCACCGCACCCTGGCAACTGCTGCATCCGCCGCGGTCGGTGAATGGTTTGAACTGGGGGTCGGCAGCAAGATTCCATTCTATCACATTTTTGCTCCAGTTACGCATGGCGCCCACCAGCAGGCGCTGCACCGGTGAAGAGATGTTCATCGTGGTAGTGTTCACTGTTCTACCACGACCGAAATCGACCACCATTTGTTCGGAGAAATAAATATTCTTATCGGGGTGCGCCGCATGCACGTCGGAGAGGGCATCGATGGTTCCACCATAAAGATGAAAGGCCGAGCCGTCAATATATTTCCTCGCCGCGGGATCATCGAGAATGGATATGGGATAATCGGGCCTGTCCGCATTGTGATCGTAGATGAGGATCTTGGTCTTAATATGAGCTGCCTGGAAAGCCGGGCCGAGAAAATTCTTCACAAAGTCGGCCTGGTCGGGCGCCACCATCAGGACACTCGGGTTGTTACCGGGATGCAGTGGTTCGTTCTGCACGGTGATGGCATCTATGGTAATGCCTGCCGCCTTCATTCCCTGGATATATTTTACAAAATACTTAGCGTAGGCCTTGTAGTATTCCGGTTTCAAACGGCCACCGCGTGTATCATTATTCGTTTTCATCCAGGCCGGTGGCGACCACGGTGATCCCAATATTTTAATAGAGGGTGCAATGGCCAATATCTCCTTCATTACCGGGATGACATCCTTGCGGTCGGGGCCAAGATCGAATTTCGCCATTGCCGTATCGGTCTCTCCTGCGGGTACATCATCATAGGAAAAAACGCGTTCGTTGAGATCGGAAGCGCCGATACTGAGGCGCAGGTAACTGATGCCGATATTCGTACCGTCGGGGTTAAAGAATTCTTTCAGCAACGCCGTTCTCGCCGCGGGAGACATCTGGATGATGTGCATGGCGCTACCACCCGTGAGGGCGAAGCCGAAGCCATCCACCGATTGAAAGGTCTTCGAATCATCCACATCGATCACCGGCTGGCCGCCGGGCGCTCCTGAAAATGGAAGTGCCCCCGGTTGAAGTTGGAAGAGTTGAGAACGGTCCGGATTAGTGATCCACTGGCTGATGCCGTTTTTGTTTTGTGCCTGAAGCGACAGGCAGAAAAGGACCAGGCAGAGGAGGCAGGCATAACGTTGGAACCTTGAAAGCATAGTTGGAATATTGATCGATAAATATAATACTGAATGTCGGGAATTAGGGAGGATTAAGAACAAGGAATAGGGAATTAGGAATAAGGAATTAGACTCCTACTTTGATCAAACATTGCGGTGCCGTAGTGGAATTTCGAT
>DATHKS010000423.1:0-2428 GCA_035488975.1 Chitinophagaceae bacterium
GGCGTGGAGATCAAGGATGTCTTTCACGAACTGACGGCCTTCCATATTTCCGAAAAGGCGAACTATACCTTCACCACTAAGGAATGCGAGTTCGGTTACAGGGAAAGCGTTTTCAAGGGAAAATACAAGGGGCAATTCATCATCACGGCGGTGACGTTCAAGCTGCGGAAGAAGCCTTTCTTCAATACGAGCTACGGCGCCATCGAGCAGGAACTCGAGCGCATGGGCGTCACGGAGCTTTCCATTAAGGCGATCTCGGATGCCGTCATTAATATCCGTTCGTCCAAGCTTCCCGATCCTGCACAGATAGGCAATGCCGGGAGTTTCTTCAAGAATCCCGCCGTGGCGAAAGAAAAATTCCTCGTGCTCAGTGAAAAATTTCCCGGCATCGTCGGCTATGAAAACCCCGATGGCAGCATGAAGCTCGCCGCCGGCTGGCTGATCGAGCAATGCGGCTGGAAAGGATACCGTGAGAACGATGCCGGCGTGCATGCCCGGCAGGCGCTCGTCCTGGTCAACTACGGCCAGGCGAAGGGTTCGGATATCTTCGCCCTGAGCGAAAAGATTCTGCAATCCGTTCGGGAAAAATTTGATGTGGTGCTCGAGCGTGAAGTAAACATTCTGTGAGTAATTTGATAATTTGGTAATTTGATAATTTGATAATGCTCCAGTTCGATCAGTCACTATTGATCGTAGCACGCTCCATTAACAAATTGCCAAATTATCAAATTGTCAAATTGTATTCAGGCTTCTTCATCAAACTCCTCATCAAACTCCTTCTCTCCCAAATTCATCATGCTACCGATGAGATCCTTGAATTCTATCTTGCTCTCGAAGATCTTTTTACTGATCAGCGAATAGGAGGCGAGTCCATGAAGCACGAATTCCATCAGCAGGGCGGCCTGTTCGTCACTCACCTGCGCGAAGTATTTCTTAACGAGTGAATGGAGTCCATCCACCTTATACAAAAGAAGCGTCTTGTCCTTATCGCTCGTATCGAATGAAAGGTTGAGATGATTTCCCTTATCGAACCAACTGGTAATAGGGCGGTATGGATTCTCCGCTTCCTTCTCCTGCTGCGATGGTTTTCCAGTAGACCTTCTCTTCTTCAATGAATCGGGATTGGGAAAGTATTGAACGAACTGCGTACGGATGGCCTTGTCCACGAGATTCATGGCTACCTGGTAGGGGCCTTCCTGTTCGCCCTCGTATACCAGTTCCACCTTACCGGTGATCGATGGGATGATGCCTGCGAGATCGGCGATCCAGACCTGCGTCTGCTTTTCATTGTTCATGATCGCGCGACGCTCTGCCGAACTCACCGCGTTCTCGAAAGCGGAGATGCTGAGGCGTGCACTCACTCCGCTTTTCTTATCCACGAATTCGCTGCCTCTTGCTTCGAAGGCTATCTGTTCGATGAGCCGTTTCACCAGGTCGCTCACTTTCACCTTGGCCAGTTGATCGGCCGCGATATCCGCTTCCTGTTCGGTGATCTCCAAAGCATGTTCGAGCGACTTCGGATAGTGCGTGAGTATCTGGCTTTCGATCCGGTCTTTCAATGGGGTAACGATCGAACCGCGATTGGTATAATCTTCCGGGTTGGCGGTGAAGACGAAGAGAATATCCAGTGGAAGGCGGAGTTTAAAGCCGCGGATCTGCACGTCGCCTTCTTCTAAGATATTAAATAAGGCAACCTGTATTCTGGCCTGAAGATCAGGGAGTTCATTGATTACAAAAATGCCCCGGTTGCTTCGGGGAATGATGCCATAGTGGATCACGCGCTCATCGGCGAAGCTGAGTTTGAGATTGGCGGCCTTGATGGGATCGATGTCACCGATCAGGTCGGCAACACTCACATCGGGCGTGGCCAGTTTCTCTCCATAGCGTTCGCTGCGATGGATCCAATGGATGGGTGTTGCGTCGCCCTGCGCCTCGATGATGTCGCGGGCCAGTTTGGAGACCGGCGCCATCGGGTCATCGTTTATATCGCTTCCCGTTACCACGGGGATATACTCATCTAGCAGCTGGGTCATCTGGCGTGCCATTCTCGTCTTGGCCTGGCCACGAAGTCCGAGGAAAAGGATATTGTGTTTGCTGAGCAATGCCCGTTCTACATCGGGGATAACGGTATCCTCATAACCGACGATGCCGGTAAAGGAGTTTTCTTTCTTCTTTAGCTTGTCGATCAGGTTATGGCGGATCTCTTCTTTGATGCTGCGGGGTTGGTAGCTGCTTTTTTTGAGATCACCGAGGTTTTTTATTTTGTTGTTCATTGCTGTGTACCCTTAGTAGGGATGAATTTTTTTAAGTTGACGAGGCTAATACTCTTCGAAAAGGCGGACGGGGATTTGGGGGGATTTATGGATTTTTGGGAATGAGGATACTGTTACTGTTGTTATGTTTATACGGACATTATAAAGAAAGATGA
>DATHKS010000424.1:0-2952 GCA_035488975.1 Chitinophagaceae bacterium
CTGCTGAAAAGCATGATCGATTCGATGGAAGGGTATCCCGACAGTGTGAAATTTTTGCATGATAACAAGAACTGGAGCCATACTTCACCCATACTGTCCGACATCCTGTATGTAAAAGAGGAATTCCGTACGGCGTTGGAGAATGTGCTCGAGCCCTATCTCAGCTACTATGTGGTAAACGATCTGCGGGAAGGCCTGCAGGCGGTTCACCTGCTTGACGAGAATAAGAAAGGCAAGGCCAATTTCTTCCTGCTCGATAAGGTAAACGCGAATAACAACGAAGATCCCGCGCATCGCATGGAGGGAGGCATTTCCGCGCTGAGTGTTGTTGAAGTGGAAGAGAAATACCGCAAACTGGCCGAGCACTTATTGTCGAATGTATTTATAGCCGATAACGAGGATGCATTGCAGAATAGCAACGGCTTCGTTGTCATCGAAAAGACCGGAAAATATGTAAAGGGGAAATATTCGCTCACCGGTGGCAGTGTCGGTCTCATCGAGGGTAAGAAGATCGGACGCGTGAAGAATCTGCAAAAATTGCAGGATGAGATCGCTTCGCAGGAAGTGGTCGCCGATGCATTGCGCAGCCAGATACAGGCCCGTCACAATGAGGTGATCGCCTTCAACGAAGACCTCCGCGAATCCGCAGTGCGCGAAACGGAGAAAGAGATCCAGCAATTGACCAACCAGGTTTTTTCATTGCATAATAAACTCGAGAATCTTCATTCGATGCAGGGCAACAGCCAGCATCGCCTGGAGGAACTGGCCGCACAACTCGAGGACACGCATAGTTCCATGACGGGTGTCCGCCAGCAGTTATTGCAATTCAATGAAGAACTGCAATCGTTCGCCGGCAAATTGTCCGAGGCAGAAGAGGCCTTCCGGACCACGGAGTCCGGCTTCAACGAAGCCAGCCAGCAATACAATGAGTTTAATCTCAATGTGACCAAACAGCAGAGCAAGATCAACGCGCTGAAGCAGGAACTCGAATTCAAGAATAATCAACTGAGCGATCTGCAGCAGCAGATAGAAACCAATACAACGAGCCTCGCAGACACGAGGACGAGCATCGATCAATCATCGGAGTCGCTGAAAGAAATTGAAGAAGGATTGCTATTGATGATGCGCGAGCGCGAAGAGAAGGAACGCAATCTCAACGAGGCAGACCAGGCCTATTACAATCTCCGTAACCATCTCGGCGAAAGAGAAAGCGAACTTCGTCATAAGGTGAAGGAGAAGGAACAGGTGGAGCATTTGCTTGCGGCGATCAAGGATAAACTAAACGAACTGAAGCTGCAGCTTGCAGGAACGAAGGAAAGACTCGATGTGGAATTCCGCATCAAGCTGGAGGATATACTGGACCAGGACCGCACCACGGAAACGACGCTTGAAGAGCTCCAGGAGAAGGCAGACCGGATGAAGAAGAGACTGGAGAATCTTGGCGAAGTGAACCCGACGGCGATCGAGGCATTTACTGAAATGAAGAAACGGTACGAGTTCATCATGGAACAGAAGACCGATCTCGTCAACGCAAAGGACAGCCTGCTGAAGACGATCGAAGAAGTGGAAGCTACTGCCAACCAGAAATTCCTCGATACGTTTAACCTGGTGCGTGAACATTTCCATAAAGTATTCAAGACCCTCTTTACCGAGGACGACCAGTGCGATCTTGTGCTGGATAACCCGGAGAATCTTGCGGAGACAGGCATCGAGGTTGTCGCGCGGCCGAAGGGAAAGCGCCCTACTTCACTGACACAGTTGAGTGGTGGAGAGCGTACGCTGACGGCGACGGCGCTCTTGTTTGCCATCTATCTTATCAAGCCCGCACCGTTCTGTATTCTCGATGAGGTGGATGCACCGCTCGATGATGCGAATGTCAGCAAATTCACGAATATGATCCGGCAGTTCAGCGATAATTCACAATTCATCATTGTCACCCACAATAAAATGACCATGAGTACGGTCGATGTGATCTACGGTGTTACCATGCAGGAGCCGGGAGTGAGTAAGCTGGTGAGTGTGGATTTTAGAAACCTCAATCAGAACTAGAGGACAACTAGCCAATTAGCCAATGTGCAAATTTGCCAATGTGCCAATGATCCTTATTCGAAGAGGTATTTTATGCCGGGAAATCTTCCTGCAATCGAATTAAATAATTGGACAATTAGTTAATGTGGCAACGGTCCTTATTGAAAAGGATATCCGTTATCGGAGCACGCCCAATTTGCACATTTTCTAATTTGCACATTGGCACATTTTCAAATTGATCAATTGCTCTTCATCACCTCCTCAATCACATGCCCAATACATCCGCTCGGCATCTGGATATGAAGCAATGCCGAAACGGTAGCGGCGATATCCGTCATGTAGGTCTCCCTGTTCGTCTTGCCATGCTTGATACCCCAGCCATACCAAAGCAGGGGAATGTGTGAATCGTAGGGGTTCCAGAGGCCGTGAGAGGTTCCATTACCGGAGCCTTCTACATAGCCGGGTTTGAGGACGAGTTGTATATCACCGCAGCGGGATGGATAATAGCCATTGCCCATCATCTCCCGTTGCACTGCCGTAAAGGGAATCGTTTCCAATTCATTTATATCGAACGCACGCGAGATGTCCGGTTGCTTCTTCAGGTAATCGAGTGTCCATTTTTTGATCGCGCCTTTGTCGAGGCTGGCGGAGTCGATTATCCTGTCATTAAATACCACCATATAGTTGATGATGTCCAATATAAGCCTATCGGCGCCATATTTTTCCTTGAGGGAACGGTTCAGGTTGTCTACGAGTTTTAGATCTGAGAAGGCGCCGCCGGGTAATTTATTTTGTATGGAAAAATTAGGCACATGCGCCGCACCATGATCCGCTGTGAGGAAGGCGGTGTAGTTTCCCTTGCCAACAGTAGCATCGAGGTAGGCGAATAATTGTCCGAGCGATTCATCGAGCCTTACATAGTCG
>DATHKS010000425.1:0-3900 GCA_035488975.1 Chitinophagaceae bacterium
TTCCCTGGGAATACGGGCAGATACCCCAGTCATATCTCCTGCTCAATGACAAGTCGGGAAGATTTAAAGATGTGACCACCCAATATGCCAAAGAACTTTCGAATGCGGGCTTTGTCACGCAGGCGATATGGTTCGACATCGATAAGGATGGCGATAAGGACCTGCTATTGTCGTTGGAATGGGGCGGCCTCTGTGCCTTCATTAACGAGAAAGGCCAATTCACCCGAAAGATGCTAACGGATAAGAAGGGATGGTGGAACTTCATCCTGCCATATGACATCGACAACGATGGCGATATCGATCTTATCGCAGGCAACCTGGGATTGAACAGCCGCATTAAGGCATCTGAGAAGGAGCCGGTGAGGCTGTACTACGGCGACTTCGACGAGAATGGGAAGAAGGAACAGGTGCTGACCTATTATCTTGCGGGGCGCGAGATACCGTTTGCGAATAAGGCTGAACTGGAGAAGCAGATCCCGGTACTCAAGAAGAAATTCCTCTATGCGGGTGATTTTGCAAAGGCGACGCTCAGGGAATTGTTTGGTGCGGAGCCATTGGATAAGGCGGAGGTACTGACGGCCGATTATTTTTCAAACGCAATACTCATCAATAATGGTAATCTCCAGTTCGACGTGAGAGAAATGCCGCCGATGGCGCAGCTGAGTCCGTTCAGGACGGCAACGATCGTGGATGCCAACAACGATAAACTTCCGGATATTCTCCTGATGGGAAACTATTACGACAATAATATCCAGATGGGAAGATACGATGCCGACTTCGGCTCATTGCTCGTGAATAAGGGGAATGGCCGGTTCGATTGCCAGCTTATCAATGGCCTTACAGTGAAGGGACAGGTGCGTCACATCCTCCCGGTAACGATTGGCAAGGAAGCGGCGTGGGTGCTGGCCCGCAATAGTGATTCTTCGATGATGATAAAATTCCAATTAGCCAATTAGCCAATGTGGTAATGTGCCAATGATCCTTATCAGAAATGTCTTCCCTGATCCTAACCAGGAATGTCTTTCCCGATCGAAGCACGCCCAATTTGCACATTGGCTAATTTGCACATTATCTAATTGGGTTTACATTATTGGAAACACAACCTTCGTCACCCAATGCCCCGTATCAACCTGCGTGCGGTCGGTAATCAGCGAGAAGAAGGGGATCGCGGGTGCGGTGATCCGGTAATCATTTACAAATAGAGAGACCTGCTGATAGGCGTGATTGATGGACGTGGATCCGCCCATTACTTCCGTTGTCAGTACCTTGGCTCCCGTCATCATTTTCTTATTCACAATACCGGGCGCTATGGCCAGTTCCCTATCGATGGGCAGTGCGACCATCAGCAGGTAGTTAAGGCTATCGACCGTACTTACATTCATCATCGGGTAGCCGGTGATCTTTCCGGACCTTGCTCCGACGTGCTGCTTCAGCCGGTCGATCAGCGCATAGATGAAAGGAATATCGGGATAGGTTTTAGTTTCGGCAGTCGTGGTGACAAGAAAGGAATCGACTACCTTTTCCTGGCGGATAAAAATTCCATAGATATTCTCCGGATTGATATAGAAATTTTTCATTTTTTCCAAAATGGTATCCATGTCCTGTTTCAGGTCTTTGGCTCTGAACCACGCCCGTACCCTGCTAAACGGGTTATAAGAGGTTATCATAAGGCCCTCCCAGGAAAACTTTAGGGAATCACCGGAGAGAGGGATCGTATTCAACGAAGTACTTGCCGTAACACCATTGTCGAGGATCGAGATCGCCGGTGAAATATTTTTCCTCGTATCTACGATATACCTGTGATTATGATAGAACAGGGCAATGGATGTATCCTCTCCTGCAGATGAGCTGTCCGTAGCTGGCCACCACCTGGTCCAGGTGTTCCTGTCGAGCAGGGTCCTCCGTACGCCGCGATCATTTGCCGTAAAAGAGATCTCCCTTTGCACGCGTATCGTATCCGGGATGAAGAGATAAATTATTGCAATAGCCACGAGCAGTAACACCAGTAATGCGATCAGCCATTTTCTCATACAGCAGGGTTTATTTTCTTAACTATGTTTTAAACAAATAAAGGTAAATTCACTCACTCGATTTTTCATTAAAATATAGCTATGTTTCGGTTGCTTCTCCTTTTTTCTTTCCTGGTGCTGGTAAATGATTCATCCGCCCAGGATCCATGGAAGATAAGTGCATCCTCTATCAACCCCTCGAATTATTACGGCGTCACAGTGGCCAATGGCATGATCGGTATCGTTTCATCCCCCGAGCCATTCAAGGTAAAGGATGTTGTACTGGCGGGCGCCTACGACCTGTATGGCCGCGGCCGCGTGAGCAATTTTCTGAAGAGCTTCAACCTTCTCAATATGTACCTGGAAGTGGAAGGCAAGCGGATCGGTACAAAGGAAGCATCCAATATGAAGCAGGAGCTCGACATGAAGAATGCGTCGTTCACCACCACCTTTGACTACACCGACAAGGCCTCGGTTTCCTATACCTACTATTCCCTTCGCCAGCTTCCCTATACCGTTCTCATGGACGTGACCATTACGGCGAAGAAAGATATCGCCATCACCGGCGCAAGCGTGATGGAAGCGCCGGATGCGTTGAAAGACGTTCAGAATTATTACAACGAGATAGACCGCCCGCATGTGGTGATAAGCCTTTTGACCTCCACGGCAAAGAGCCCCACAGGCAAGCTCCTGATGTGTGCGAGCAATACATTCCTCTTCGATGAACCACACGGAAGCGAGCCGCGCGTGATCCATGAGATGTGGGACAACAATATGCACCTGATGAAATTTTCGAAGAAGATAAAGGCAGGAGAATCGTACCGTTTCTCCATAGCCGGCTCATCCATCACCTCGGCGCATCATAGCGATCCGCTGAATGAAGCGGAACGCTCCACCATCTTCGCCAAGCTACAGGGACGTCAACGGTTGATCGACTTTCATACACGCGCCTGGGCCGATCTCTGGAAAAGCGATATCACCATTGAAGGCGATGCGCAGAGCCAACAGGATATTCATAGCATGCTGTATCATTTGTATTCCTTTACCAGGGAAGGCACGGCCTATTCGCCTTCGCCCATGGGGCTGAGCGGTCTCGGTTACAACGGGCATGTATTCTGGGATACCGACCTGTGGATGTTCCCCGCTATGCTCGTGCTACACCCGGAGCTCGCGAAGAGCATGATCGAATACCGCTTCGAAAGACTTGATGCCGCAAGGAAGAATGCATTCAGTAAAGGATATAAGGGCGCGATGTTTCCCTGGGAAAGTGCCGACAGCGGAGTAGAAGAGACACCTGTGTGGGCCCTGAGCGGTCCATTCGAACATCATATCACCGCCTGCGTAGGACTTGCCGCATGGAATTATTACTGCGTTACGCAGGATAAGAACTGGCTTCGTGAAAAAGGATGGCCCATTCTCTCCGCAACCGCGGAATTCTGGGCGAGCCGTGTAGAAAGGAATGGCCCGGGCAAATTCGATATCAGGAACGTGGTGGCGGCAGACGAGTGGGCGGAGAATATAGATAACGATGCATTCACCAATGCCGCCGCAAAATCCAACCTGCAAGCCGCAACGGAAGCCGCAAAGCTTCTGGGCATCACGCCCGACCAGGACTGGCTGTATGTTGCGAATAATATTCCCATCCTGAAAATGGAAGACGGCGTAACGCGCGAGCATGCCAGCTACAAAGGCGAAGGCATCAAGCAGGCGGATGCGAACCTGCTTGCCTATCCCCTGAAACAGATCACCGATCCCGCGCAGGTGAAAAAAGACCTGGAGTATTATGAATCGAGGGTGCCCAATGAAGGCACACCCGCCATGACGCAGGCCATCTTCACCTTATTATATGCACGCGCGGGGAACCGGGAGAAGGCCTTTCATTGGTTCCAGG
>DATHKS010000426.1:0-4117 GCA_035488975.1 Chitinophagaceae bacterium
CAGTACAGGGCTACTGATACGGTGATCAAGGGTAAGGGAAAACTCACCATGACCTTCACGCCCGAGGGCGGCGGCGAACCACAGGTCTTCGAGGTATTCAACTTCAAAGGCGATGGCGTGGCCATGTCCATGTATAATACCGACGAGAGCATCATGGGCTTCGCCCGAAGCTGCTTCAATATGGCACTCAGCAAGAAATGGCCTCTCTATCTCTCTACCAAGAATACCATCCTGAAGAAATACGATGGCCGGTTCAAGGACATCTTCGAAGACATTTATGTAAAGGAATTCAAATCGGATTTCGAAGCCGCAGGCATCACCTATGAACACCGGCTGATCGACGACATGGTGGCCAGTGCGTTGAAATGGAACGGTAATTTTGTATGGGCCTGCAAGAACTATGACGGCGATGTACAGAGCGATACGGTAGCGCAAGGCTTCGGCTCCCTGGGCCTGATGACCTCCGTGCTGATAACACCCGATGGGAAGACCATGGAGGCAGAGGCCGCTCACGGCACGGTGACACGCCACTACCGCGACCACCAGGCCGGTAAGCCTACGAGCACGAATCCAATCGCCTCTATCTTCGCATGGACCCGTGGCCTTGCCTTTCGCGGCAAGCTCGACGGGAACCAGCCCCTTATCGAATTTGCAAATGCACTTGAAGCAGTATGTGTCGAGACGGTCGAAGAAGGGAAAATGACCAAGGACCTTGCCGTTTGCATCCATGGTAATAAAGTAAAACACGGCGATCATTACCTGTACACGGAGGAGTTCCTGGATGCGATAGATCAGAATTTGAGGAAGAAGATAGGTTGATTGTTGAATGGCGTGTGTTAGTTGATAAGTTGATAAGTTTCGTGATAAGCGCAGCGCACTTCCCAGGAACACAAGAAGACCCAACCTATTTTCCAATATACAGCGAGGCAACTTATCAACTTGTCAACTTATTAACTAATACAAGCTACTCAACAACCAAAAAAAACTAACCAAGATGCAGCTAATTGCCCTCGCCATAGCCCCCGGCATCGCGATCTGCCTTTTCGTCTTTCACCGGGATGCCTACAACCGCGAACCGAAGCTCAACCTCCTCATCAGTTTCATACTCGGCGCGGTAACGGTGATTCCGGCCGCCTTCATCGAGAAGGCGCTGATGAATACGCTGAGCAATAGCATTGGCGCCACTGCCATCATGGCCTTTCTCATCGTTGCCCTCACGGAAGAACTGGGTAAGTTCGTCGTCCTCCGTTTCTATGCCTTCCGTCGCAAGTCCTTCGATGAGCCGCTGGATGGGATCGTGTACGCCGTGATGGTTGGCATGG
This sequence comes from Chitinophagaceae bacterium, assembly GCA_035488975.1. Classification (GTDB taxonomy): domain Bacteria; phylum Bacteroidota; class Bacteroidia; order Chitinophagales; family Chitinophagaceae; genus DATHKS01. The sequence continues at coordinate 1,323 of DATHKS010000426.1, forward strand.
GCTTCGCCACTCTCGAGAATCTCCTGTATGTGTATCAGTCCGCGCAATTGGGACAGGGCTACCAGGTCGCCTTTCTACGAATGTTTCTCGCCGTACCGGCGCATGCTACTTTTGCCGTATTGATGGGCTACCATGTGGGGCGTGCAAAATTCGATCTCGCCCGGCGGGCTCCACTCCTGCTACTGGGCCTCTTCTGGGCCGTGCTCTTTCATGGTGCGTATGATTTCTTCCTCTTCCTGCAGGGCAACCCGAATATCAGCGATTCTGTCTCCGATGGTCTGTTGGTAGGAGGAGCTATCATTTCTTTCATCATTGCAATACGGCTCAGTTTTAAATTACTGAAGAAACACCGGCGGCTTTCACAACGCACCTATAAACCTACCGAGACCATGTCGCTGCACAAGGCCACACCCAAGGACATTGCACTGATAAGGGACCTGACATCCAGGATCTGGCCCGCCACTTATGCTTCGATCCTATCAAAACCGCAGATCGACTATATGCTGGATCTCATGTATAACGAGAAGACACTTTTGGAACAAATGAAAAATGGCGATGAGTTCGTGATCGTCTACGATGAGAAGGAACCGACCGGCTTCGCCGCGATCAGCCGCGTCACTCCACAATTGTTCAAATTGCAGAAATTATATGTATTGCCATCGCAGCAGGGAAGAGGGACGGGAAGGTTCATCATTGGGGAATTGATCAGGGCCATGAAGACCGCTCATGCCACCACGCTTCAGTTGAATGTGAACCGCCAGAACAAGGCAAAGGATTTCTATGAGAAACTAGGATTTGTAATTACGGGAGAAGAAGATATCGATATCGGGAATGGGTATTTTATGAATGATTATGTGATGGAGAAAGCAATTTGATAATTTGGCAATTTGATAATGATCCTCTGTTCGATCAATCATTTCTCATCAGAGCACGCATCATTGGCACATTTGCTAATTGGCTAATTGGCACATTATCAAATTGCCAAATTATCAAATTGAATCACCTGCAGTCGATATACTTCTTCGCATCAACCAGCGTTTCAAAATCATACATCAGCAATTCTATCCTGGTTCCGGTGGGTGCAATGCCGATGGTATCACCGCGTTTTAGTTTTTGACCCTTTCTTACCGTTGCCTTCGCGATACCCGATACCCAAAACCAATAGTCGTTGTGATAGAAAACAACCTCGAAGCTCCCCTGTTCGTCCTGCTGAACATTCGTCACTACTCCATCGATAACGGCCTTGACAGTGGTATCCGTGGCGCTCGAAATGGCCAGTTTTATTTCCTTTCCCATGTCGAATGCCTGCTTTTCCTCCGGTAGTTCCTTTGCGTCCACGAGGAGGCAGGATATCCGGATACTATCCTTCTTCACCGGCGCCTTTTGAGCCTGCGATAAAAAGGGGAAAATGAGTACCATGATCAATGCCAGGGGCAGGAAACGGTAATGCCTCATTCTGTTTCTTTATGGATGGATAATTTTTTTGCAATCTCCGCACCGATTCCTTCGGCAGAGGCTCCATAACCGGTCACCAGTACGCCACTATGTCCCTTGTTGCTGGTAATTCCGTATACTACGGCCTCATCGGCGGGATCGCTGTCGCCTTCAAAACGGTATACTTCACTGATCTCGAAATCCTCCGCCGCGAAGCGGGCATCCTTACAGATCAGGCAATTCTCGGAAATATTAAAATCAAGGTCGTATCCCCTGGATTTTAACCCGTTGATGGCAGCGGTGACAGTGTCATACGTATACATGAAGTAAAGATAATCATTTCGTGAATCGTGAGTCGTCAATCGTGAATAGCGGCAGCCTGATAAAGGCTTATTAACAGCATGATCCCCACTGCAGGCCTATAAGTGAGGCTTCAATTCACGATTGACGACTCGCGATTCACGTTTTTTCTCGTACCTTTGCCGCCGAAATAAAATAATCAAAAATGTCTACCGTTACCAAGTCAATTGACTTCTCCCTCCCTTATAAAGTAGCCGATATTTCATTGGCTGCCTGGGGTCGTAAAGAAATACGTTTAGCCGAGGCTGAAATGCCTGGTCTGATGTCCATCCGCAAAGAGTATGGACCCTCTCAACCCCTCAAAGGCGCCCGCGTTGCCGGCTGTCTCCACATGACCATTCAAACGGCCGTGTTGATCGAAACCCTTACCGCACTCGGTGCTGAAGTAAAATGGAGTTCCTGCAATATCTTCTCTACCCAGGACCATGCCGCCGCCGCGATAGCAGCTGCAGGTATCGGTGTCTTCGCGTGGAAGGGACAAACACAGGAAGATGCTGATTGGTGTATCGAACAGACATTGTTCTTCGGTGGAAAGGATAAGCCTCTTAACATGATCCTGGACGATGGTGGCGATCTCACCAACATGGTGCTCGATACCTATCCCGAACTGGTACAACACGTGAAGGGTATCTCCGAAGAAACGACTACCGGTGTTCACCGTTTATATGAAAGGGTAGCGAAGGGTACTCTGCCCATGCCTGCTATCAACGTCAATGATTCAGTTACAAAATCCAAGTTCGACAATAAATATGGCTGCAAGGAATCCCTTGTGGATTCTATCCGCCGCGCCACGGACGTGATGCTTGCCGGTAAGATCGCCGTTGTAGGTGGTTATGGCGATGTAGGTAAAGGTTCCGCCGCTTCGTTGGCTGGGGCAGGTTGCCGTGTCATCGTTACCGAGATCGATCCTATCTGCGCCCTACAGGCCGCAATGGACGGCTTCGAAGTAAAGAAAATGATCGACGCCGTGAAAGAAGCAGACATCGTTGTTACCGCTTCAG
>DATHKS010000427.1:0-2720 GCA_035488975.1 Chitinophagaceae bacterium
CCTACGCCCATGACGGCGCCGCCGGTGAAGGAAACATTGAGTGCTTTGCTCAAACTGGTCCGTGCCGCCTGTGCCGTGCGCACATTCGCCTTGGTGGCCGCCTTCATTCCAATGAAACCAGCAGTGGCGCTGAGTACCGCACCCAGGATGAATGCTATTGCGATGGCCCAATGAGAGTGGGTGTTGGCCTGCGCCATGACGGCCAGCAGGATGGCTACGATCACCACGAAATAACCAAGCACCTTCCATTCGGCTTTGAGGAAGGCCATGGCTCCTTCAGCAATGTAATTGCTGATCTCTTTCATGCGATCAGTGCCGGCATCCTGTCTGGATACCCAATTGAATTTTACTAAGGTGTAAAGAAGACCGATGATGCCCATGACGGGAACCAGGTAGATCAATTTGTCCATAAGAGTAGCTTCTTAATAAAAGTTTTAAGGTCCGAAGGGGCTCCTTCGGAGGACGGCAAAGATAGGGGATGAAGGGGAGATTTCAGATATGGGCGGAGAGAATGTAAATTTTGGTTCAAGAGGCCGTTCCGATGCTGATTACCTGTCCTTTAAGACCATATCGCCTTTCGAAAAAAAGACGAAATCGGGTCGTGATTGTAAATGGATTCACTCTCTTTGTTCGAGCTGATTGTTTACCGGACATATTCGACAAATAGTAAGGATCCGCTCAAGGGGCGGTTGATCAGGAATGCTACGCCATGTCCCGTAGGGACATCTGGTCAGTAGAACTGCAGGCGTAAGAGTTTCGGCGTTCCTTCGGAACGCTTGATCAGAACTTCCAGATAAAGAATCGCACAAAATTTATACGCGTGTGGGCTTTCATTAATTTTATTCAGCTAAGTCAGGCGTTCCGAAGGAACGCAGAGGTGCACTCTTTTCAATTTTCTACCAACCAGATGTCCCTACGGGACAGGTTTCCGAAATCCGTACGAGTACCATCGGTCTTGTGTGTAAATCTATTATTAGATAGGCGTTTCCAGTTCACACAGCACTTTTGAGAACCCCAATTGAAGCCTAATCCCCAATCCCTAATTACAAACTCCCAACTAACAATTACACATTCCTCAATTCAAGAAAAGCCATTCCCAACGCCCCCGCAATATCCCCCGCAACCATCGCCTCCTGCGAAAACTTACCAGCCGCAATATCGCCGGCCAGTCCATGCAGGTACACTCCGAGAATAGCGGCTTCTGCCGGCGAATAGCCTTGCGCGAGCAGACCCGTCAACAGACCGGTCAATACATCTCCGCTTCCTCCCGTCGCCATTCCCGCATTGCCGGTGCTATTGAAGTATTGCATTCCATCGGGGGTGCTCACCAGGCTATGGTGCCCCTTGAGTACAATGATGACCTGAAGCTCTCTTGCTTTTTCCAATACCAACGCGATCGTAGCGAAGTCGTTTTCCGTCTTGCCAAAAAGCCGTTCAAATTCTTTCGGATGAGGAGTGAGGATAGAATTCGCCGGTATGGAGGCCAGCAACGTTTTATCCATCGATATCGCATTCAATGCATCCGCATCCAGCACCATCGGGTGCCGGTATTTTTCAAACAGTTCCTGCAGCATCTGTTTGGTCTCCGAGGCAGTACCCAATCCCGGGCCCACGCCGATCGATTTGTATTTCGAAAGGTCTCCTTCTATTCTCGTTGCATAGGAAGAATTGAAATCGATTAGGATCATCGCCTCCGGTACGGAAGACTGCATGATGGAATATCCGCAGCCTGGCACATGACAGGTGAGCAGGCCCACACCACTCCGCAGACAGGCAGATGCCGATAGAACCGCGGCGCCGATCTTGCCATAACTTCCGGCCACCAGCAATGCATGACCGAATGTGCCCTTATGCGCGAAACTGTTTCGCGGGCGATAGATGGATCGGATGCGGGAAAGCCCGGTCAACTCCATATTCGAATTCACCGTAGCGGGAAAAGCAGGGTGAAGGCCAATGGGAAGAATATGAAGATCTCCAATGAATGCAGCGTTGCCTGGAACGAGGAAGGCAAGCTTCGGCGATTGAAAACTCAGCGTATGCGTCGCGGCGATGATCGTATTTCCCTTCGAAGAAGAGTCTGTGAACATGCCGCTCGGAATATCGATGGAGATCACAGGAGCTTCGCTCTCATTGATATGATCGATGAGCTTTGCCGTTACCTGTTCGGTCTTCCTGTTCAATCCCGATCCGAACAGTGCATCGATAATAACGGAACCGGGCGGGAAAACGGGGAAGTTGGTTTCCGATTGGATGTAGTGAATATCCACGAGCGGATATTGATGAAGACGCGCGAGGTTAGCCTGGAAATCATCCGTGCCCTTATGGCCGAACTCGAGGATATACACCTTCACCGCCATTTCCCTCAATGCCATGAGTCTCGCCATGGCGAGGCCATCGCCACCATTATTACCCTTACCACAAAAGATCATGAAGCCTGCCGCGAGGGGAATGTGCTGCTCGAGCCAGTTCACACACTGTATGGCCGCACGTTCCATAAGATCGATGGAGTCCACCGGTTCATTGTCGATGGTAAATTGATCCCATTGCCTGATCTGTTCTGCATTGAGAATTTTCATCATGCAAATTAGGAAATTAGCCGTAAGCAATGTGCCAATTAGCAAATGTGCCAATGATCCTTATTCGTAAAGTCATTACGAATCGTAGCACGCCTTAATTTGCACATTGGCTAATTTGCTAATTGACTAATTGGCTTTCTTCTT
>DATHKS010000428.1:0-2106 GCA_035488975.1 Chitinophagaceae bacterium
AACGACGGTATCTTCCCTGGAAGAGTCCAACATTCACCCCGGCGCGGATGATCGGCGCCATCGTGATCCTCTGTTGCGCCGGACTGTCCGGGTTTACCGTAACATTTACATAGGGTGAATTGATATTCTTCAATACATCGAATAGAAGCGAAATATAATAGAAGGTCGTCGACCCTCTCTCCCTGCCCTGTGCAAAGCCGCCACCTAACAACAGCGAGCTTGCATCCACCTTGGATCTTTCGGTGGGACTGCCACCACCGGGCATATACTTCACCGTGCTGTAGTTCTGTTCGAACTGTCCCTGGATGAAGAGGAACTTAACGGGATATATCCGTGTGAAGACGCCCGGCCCGATGACGCTCTGGCGAAGTTTATCATTGAAGACCTGATAATCCCTTGTGCTGCTATAGAGATAATTGAATGCAAGACCCGCATCCACCCAGTCCGAGATCTTGTAGCCGAACACAGGATTGGCGCCGAGTAAGGTCTGGCCATTAAAGAACGAAAGGGTAACGCTTCCACCGGTAAAGAGATTTTCCTTTTTGAATCCTTTCCCGTCTTCTTCGTCCTGCGCGAAAAGGGAGGCAGATATCAGTGAAAGACCGAGGAGAATAAGAATAGACTTTTTCATGATTGTAATACTAATTTAAAGATCATTCCAGCTCTATCTGTTCCTGTCCGTCGAGATCGAGTTGTTCGCTGACGCGCTTGCGGGAAGGAAACATGACAAGGATGAATCCAAGGAAAACGCAGGCGTAGACTTCGTACACGAAATTCCCGGTGAGCAGGAAACTGATTACGCTTAACATGACAGGCAATTCTGCGAAAGCAAGGTACGTGATCAACGATATCCTGTGCCTGTTTAGTTTGGCTGGAAGAAGATTTAAAGAATTTTTAGCATCCCGTATTCCCTTTGCGAAAAGGTATTTCGCCATAATGGAACAGGTGAACGCTATAGTGATGAGTGCTGCGCTAATGACGGTGCGGTATTCATTGAGCGATGGCGCCATGGGACCATTGACCTGGTTCACCACCACGGCGATCAACATGAAGAGCGCCATACCGGCGATCACTGCACGAAAGAGGATCGATGTCTGCTTCAGTTGTTTTCCCGCCTCCGTCATACATCGAATATTTTTCCCGCATTGAGAATATTGTTCGGATCGAATGTCTTCTTGATCCCCTTCATAAGGCGGAACTGGGCCTCGTCGAACATAATATTCATGTATGGTTTCTGGATGAGACCGATGCCATGTTCACCACTGATCGTGCCTCCCAGGCTTTTTGTCAATTCAAAAAGGGCGGCGAGGCTTTCCGTCATGGCGGCATCGCCATAGCTATTGGGCGTTCCTTCCTTCTTTATGCGTATGTGCAGATTGCCATCTCCGGCATGACCATAGCAGACGGCATGAAAGCCATGTTGTTTTCCCAGTTCCTTCACGCCCCTTATCAGCGCCGGCAGCGCAGCCCTGGGGACGACCGTATCCTCTTCGATTGTATATCCCGCCATCTTGACGGCTTCGGCGGTACGACGTCGTAGCTTCCATAGTTCCGCCTTCTGCTGGGCATCGTCTGCAAAGAATACTTCACCTCCCTCGTACTGACTCATCAGCACGGCGATCTGCTCCATCTCGCTCATCAGTACCTCGGGATTATTCCCATCCACTTCAATGATGAGGTGGGCCTCTATGTCGTCCGTCACCGGCACGGCGAAGCTATCCACCATCCGGCTAACGATCTTCAGGGCATCGATCTCCACCAGTTCCAGTGCACTTGGCGTGAAGCCGGCGCGGAAGATCGCACTCACGGCCTCGCTGGCTTTTTCCAATGATGCGAAGGGAACGAGCATGAGGAGATCGTATTTCGGGAGGGGAATCAGTCTCAATACGATCTTCGTCACGATGCCAAGCGTTCCCTCGCTCCCGATCATGAGTTGCGTGAGATTGTACCCGGTTGAATTCTTCAATACATTGGAGCCGGTCCAGATGATCTCCCCCGTGGGAAGAACCACCTGCAGGTTCAGTACATAGTCCCTGACCACACCATACTTCACGGCCTTTGGACCGCCGCTGTTCTCCGCGATATTTCCACCGATGAAACAGGACC
>DATHKS010000429.1:0-10662 GCA_035488975.1 Chitinophagaceae bacterium
ACGAGTCCCGAAGGATAACTTCCATTTGCACCGCTGGCAATATCTTTCACCAGGACTGTGCCCGCAGCCGTGCCATTACTTTTCCAAAGCTCGGCGCCACCTGCACTCGTAGTTGCTGAGAAGAAAAGAGTTCCATTCGCATTCGCCAGCGATTGAGGATAGCTTGACATTGCAAACGGGTTGATATCTTTTACGAGGATCGTTCCCGCATCGGAGCCATCACTTTTCCAGAGTTCCGTTCCAGTAGACCCGTTATTAGCGGCAAAGAAAAGAGTGCCATTTACATCTACCAGTGAAGAGGGATTGCTTCCAGCTGAGCCTGGGTTGATGTCTTTGACCATTACCGTTCCCCCAAGAGTTCCATCGGTCTTCCATAGTTCGGTACCCGATGCACCGTTATTCGCGACAAAAAATAAAGTCCTGTTTACTTTTGTGAGATAACCAATACTGCTACTGGCGATACCTGCATTGATATCTTTTACTAACACCGTACCCAATGTGCTGCCATCACTCTTCCAAAGCTCCATTCCATTTACACCATCAGTAGCAGCAAAGAATAAAGTATTGTCGATCCTCAGCAGGTAACAAATATTACTGCTTGCCGCTCCGGGATTGATGTCCTTTAAAAGAGTGAATTGCTGGGCGTTTGCCAGCTGCAGGATGCAGGAGAGAAGAATGGGGGCAAATATTCTTTTCATATAGGTGGATATTGGAGATTTAATAGCACGAATATGATCTGAGTGATCAACCTGATTACAAGCATCAGGAAAATTTCATTTCACATCTCCAAGTATTAAATCTGACAGAACAAACATCATATTTAATGAATTCAAAAACAAGTAATTAAACATAAAAATGACGAATTAAGTGCTAACCCGTACTGGCACTATGGGGAAGTACGGATAGCCTTTTAATCCTTTTTCCTTATTTCAAAATGAGGTTCTCCTGTTCTTCATTTTCTCAACCCCTTTTGCAGCTTTTTCGACAGCCTCATTATTCAGTAACTTGCAATCATGGCCTTCAAACTTCATTCGCCTTTTCCTCCAGCCGGTGATCAGCCGGAAGCTATTCAACAATTAACAGACGAGTTGATGCGTGGCGAAAAATACCAGACCTTACTCGGTGTAACGGGTAGCGGAAAAACTTTTACGATCGCCAATGTCATTCAGAATGTGCAACGACCTACACTGGTGATCACGCATAATAAGACATTGGTCGCGCAGCTTTATGGTGAATTCCGCACTTTCTTTCCGGAAAATGCTGTAGAATATTTTGTCTCCTATTACGATTACTACCAGCCTGAAGCTTATATGCCGGTGAAAGATGTTTATATCGAAAAAGATCTAAGCATCAATGATGAGTTGGATAAACTCCGCCTGCGTGCAACATCGAGTCTCTTAAGCGGTCGAAGGGATATAATCGTGGTGGCATCGGTCAGTTGCATATATGGTATGGGTAACCCAACGGACTATGAGAACGGTATCATCCGCATCAATAAAAAACAAACCATATCGCGGCAGGGCTTTCTTCATGCACTGGTAAATTCATTATACAATCGCACAACGATCGAGTTCAACCGCGGTACTTTCCGCGTAAAGGGAGATACGGTGGATATCAATCTCCCTTATGTTGACTATGGCTACCGCATCACTTTCTTTGGCGATGAGATCGAGGAGATCGAAAGCATAGACGTGATATCGGGAAAACGGATCATGAAGATGGAGAACGCCGCCATCTTTCCCGCCAACCTCTATGTAGCCCCGAAGAACATACTCCAGCAGGTGCTCTATGAGATCCAGGATGAAATGCAGGCGCAGATCGAATATTTTAAATCTTCGGGCAAATTGATAGAGGCGCAACGCCTGAAGGAACGCGTGGAATATGACCTGGAGATGATCAAAGAACTGGGGTATTGCAATGGCATTGAAAACTATTCGCGCTTCTTCGACAGGAGACACCCGGGCACGAGACCCTTCTGCCTCCTCGATTATTTTCCAAAGGATTTCCTGTGTGTGATAGATGAGAGTCACCAGACAGTACCACAGGTAAGCGGAATGTATGGAGGAGACCGAAGCCGGAAACTCATACTCGTCGATTATGGCTTTCGTCTTCCCAGCGCTCTCGACAACCGCCCGTTGAATTTTCATGAATTCGAATCCATGCTCAACCAGACGATATACGTTTCTGCCACACCGGACAGCTATGAGCTGGAGAAAACGGGAGGCATCGTTGTTGAACAGGTTGTCAGGCCCACGGGCTTACTGGATCCTCCTATCGAGATCCGGCCGAGCGTCAACCAGATCGATGATCTTCTCGATGAGATCGACAAGCGGATAAAGAAAGGAGATAGGATCCTCGTTACGACACTGACGAAGAGAATGGCGGAAGAAATGGATAAGTACCTGCATCGTCTCAATGTTAAATCAAAGTACATCCATAGCGAGGTGGATACGCTCGAACGCGTGGAGATCCTGCGCCAGTTGCGCCTCGGCGATATCGATGTATTGGTTGGTGTGAATCTCCTGCGCGAAGGACTCGACCTTCCCGAAGTCTCCCTGGTTGCCATACTCGATGCAGACAAGGAAGGATTTCTGCGAAATGAAAAGTCCCTGACTCAAACCGCGGGCCGCGCTGCGCGGAATGTCGACGGGCTGGTGATCTTCTATGCCGACAAGATGACGGAGAGCATGCAGAAGACGATCGATGAGACTGATCGCCGCCGGGAGAAACAGGTTTCCTTTAATATCGAACACGGAATTACACCAAGGACCATCGTGAAGAGTAAGCAACAGATATTCGCCCAGACATCCGTTCTCGAGATCAAGGGATATGATCCAAAGGATCCGTATGCAATAGCACCGGACGAAGACCTGGTACCTGTTGCTGCGGAAGACCAGGCGGAATACAAGACCATACCCCAGGTTGAAAAGGCCGTCGGAAAGATCAAGAAGGAAATGGAAAGGGCGGCCCGGGATCTTGATTTTATGGAGGCTGCAAGGCTCAGGGATGAAATGTTCCAGCTACAAAAGAAACTTGGGGAGATGAAAATTTGAGGTTTTTCGTACAATTACGATCAGGCCTTAAGTGTTTCCACTTTATTTTCAGAACTAAGCCTCAAGCCCTTTTGAACTTGGGGAATGGGTTTCTACCTTAGTCTGGAAAACCAGATAAATCCAATTTATGAAAAAACGCGTCCGCAAGGTGGCCAATTTCCTGGCCTTTAATCTTCTTTTTTTCGCCTTATACCTCAACTTCATTCACAAGGATAAACCGAGCATGATCTCGGACAAGTCCATTCAACCCGAGACTGCGGCGTTTAGCGGAACGATCCTCGTTACTAATCCAGAAAAATACCTGGACCACAGCGATGTTACTCCCTCGGTGAGCCAGAATACCGCCATCACCAAGCGCGCAACATATTAAGTTAGCAAAGCAGAGTTTAGATATCACAAACCCCGGGTTCGCCTGGGGCTTTTGTGGTTAAAAACGCCTTGTTGTTACGCAATTTTTGAATAACTACCTTAGCGGCATGGCAAAAAAGGTTTTTTTACTGGACGCACTCGCATTGGTTTTCCGCGCTTACTATGCACTGATCCGCAGTCCCAGGCTTACATCCAAAGGCAGGAATACGAACGCTCAATTCGGCTTTGTGAATACCCTGGTTGAGTTGATAAACAAACAGAAACCCTCGCATATGGCGGTGTGTTTCGACACTTCCGCCCCCACCGAAAGGCATACCGACTTCGCGGATTACAAGGCTAACCGCCAGGAGGCGCCGGAAGATATCCTGGCAGCCATACCGGATATTAAGGAAATCATCACGGGATTCAATATTCCCTGCATCGAACTCGACGGTTATGAGGCCGATGATATAATAGGTACGCTCAGTCAACAGGCGGCTAAAGCGGGCTACGAGGTGTTCATGGTAACGCCGGACAAAGATTACGGACAACTCGTGTCTGAAAGCATCAAGATCTATAAGCCAGGCTACCAAGGCGGCGATGTCGAGATCCTCGGCCCCGCAGAAGTAATGGCCAAATGGAATATCAAGAACGTCTCACAGGTGATCGACATTCTTGGATTGATGGGAGATGCCGTCGATAATATCCCGGGGATTGCTGGTGTAGGTGAAAAAACCGCGGCGAAGTTGCTGGCGGAATATTCGACGCTCGAAAACATACTGGAAAATGCAGACGCCATCAAGGGTGCGCTCGGGGAAAAAGTAAGGAAGGGAAGGGATTCCGCCATCCTTTCGAAAAAATTAGCGACCATCATCACTGACGTGCCCGTAGAATTCCATGAAGAGAATTTCCGTCTGAAGGAATGGAATAAAGAAAAGCTGAAGAATATTTTCGTCGAGCTGGAATTCAAAACACTTGGAAAGAGAATTCTCGGGGAAGAATTCAATGCATTCAAGACCGCCCCCGAGGGCGTACAGACAGACTTGTTTGGAAACGTAGTGGAGCCTGTGAAAACAAAAACGCAGGAGAATGGGCAGGCCCAGGACGATGAGCCTGCAAGACCGGAAATGCCCGTGGATAAAAACATAAGCAATACTCCTCACAAATATGAAACAATAGAAGGCGAGGCGGCCATTAAGAAATTGGTAGCCGAGCTGAATAAAAGCGCGGAGATCTGTTTTGATACGGAGACGACGGGGATCGATGCGAATGATACCGAACTGGTGGGTCTTAGCTTTTCGGTCACGCCAGGCCAGGCATATTACATTCCCTGCCCCGCAGACGAGGAGAAGACGAACGAGATCCTCTCTTACTTCAAGCCGCTTTTCGATGATAACAAAAAGACCTGGATCGGTCAGAACACCAAGTTTGATCTCCTCGTTCTAAAATGGCATGGCATAGAACTCGCCGGCAAGTTGTTCGATACCATGCTCGCCCATTATGTGATTGAACCCGATGGGAAGCGGAGCATGGACGTCCTGAGCGCGAAGTTCCTGGGTTATGAGCCGGTCCATATTGAAGAGCTCATTGGGAAAAAAGGAAAGAGCCAGGGCACAATGCGCGATGTAGCACTGGATAAGATAACCGAGTATGCCGCGGAAGATGCCGACATCACACTGCAATTGAAGAATATTTTCGTGCCGATGCTGGCCAGTAAAGAAGTGGAGAAAGTATTCTCTGAAGTGGAAACGCCGCTGGTAAAAGTATTGGTGGATATGGAATTCCAGGGAGTGCGTGTAGATATGGACTTCCTTAATAGTTACTCGAAGGAGTTGGAGAAGGATGCAAAGACTGCGGAGGAAAATGTATACAAGCAAGCCGGTGTTCGATTCAACCTGGCCTCTCCGAAACAATTGGGCGAGGTCTTATTCGATAAGTTGAAGCTGGATGAATCTGCGAAGAAAACGAAGACGGGCCAATACCAGACGGGTGAAGATGTATTGTTGAAGCTGGCGGCGAAGGGACACCAGATAGTGGATGATATCCTTGCCTTTCGCGAGCTGACCAAATTGAAGTCGACGTATGTGGATGCACTGCCGCAACTGGTCAATCGAAAGACGGGACGCGTGCATACGACTTACGGGCAGGCTGTGGCCGTAACGGGGAGACTGGCAAGCAACAACCCGAATCTGCAGAATATTCCAGTGAGAACGGAAAGGGGCAAGGAGATTCGCAAGGCTTTCGTGCCCCGCGATAAGGACCATATCATACTCTCAGCAGATTACTCGCAGATCGAATTACGTATCGTGGCCGCCATCAGCGGAGACGCCAACATGTGCGAGGCCTTCAGGAATGGGACCGATATTCATACGGCAACAGCGGCCCGTGTGTATTCGATCAGCGAAAAGGATGTAACGAAAGAGATGCGGTACAAGGCCAAGAGTGTGAATTTCGGCATCATTTACGGGCAGGGTGCCTTTGGTCTCGCGGATAATCTCGGCATTTCCAGAACGGAAGCCAAGGAGATCATCGATAATTATAAGAAACAGTTTCCCGGGATTCAAAAGTATATGGATGATACTATCAACTTTGCGAGAGAGCATGGATATGTTCAGACGCTGATGGGAAGGAAGCGATGGCTCCGGGATATCAATTCGGCCAACTTCACGGTACGCGGCTTTGCAGAAAGAAATGCGATCAATTCACCGATACAGGGAACGGCGGCCGATATGATCAAATTGGCCATGCAAAAAGTATTCGCTGCAATACAAAAGGAGAAGATGAAGAGCAGGATGATACTGCAGGTGCATGATGAACTCCTGTTCGACGCCGTGAAGGCGGAGGCTAAGGAGTTGAGACCGCTGATACTCGAGAATATGCAATCCGCCATGTTATTGCCGAATGATGTACCTGTGATCGCCGAGTGTGGTGAAGGCGAGAACTGGTTATCGGCACATTGATCCAGAGGTTAGAATAGAGGCTTGAGATATGAATAGCAAAAATCAAAATCTTGACAAACCCGTTAGCCCGTTTACCGGTCCTGGTAAAGCGGAGCAGGTAGATGTTGCCGCTTCCCCGGCCTTTGCCGACTATCTTTCGGACGCCCTCATCTTCACGGATTCGAACCTTCGCATCCTGTCTATTAATAAGGCGGGCTACCTATTGTACGAGCTGGAAGAGCGGGATTTTACAAATGAGCTCCTTTCGGAAGTAATCGTTTACGACTATTACCCCGAGTCCTTTCAGCGTATAAGAAATATATTGGAAAGCGCGGGCAATTGGAAAGGTCATGTCAGTTGTGACACACGGGTTGGGAATACCATCGATGTGATCCTCGCGATAGTGAAGAACATCGATGGGGAAAATGAGCCGGCCGGTTTTCTTTTCATCGGCCAATCGGCCACGGACAGCAGCGGTCCCCTTGTTTTGCCGACAGAAATGGATGCGATAAGGGCCGTCTACGATAATCTTCCCGACGGCGTCATCGTTAAGACCAGTCATGGCGAGATCGTCTATTGTAATGCAGCTGCACTCGAAATTACCGGCTTGACGATGGAACAGCTCCGGGACAAGAAGAATATTAATAACTACTGCCACTTCATCGACGAGAAAGAATTACCGATCCCGGCAGATATTCTCCTGGGACTTAACCATGCGAGAAAACAAGAATCACGGGAACGGCAAAGTATCATAGCAGGCATGTACCGGCCCGATAGTTCCCTGGCATGGCTGAAAGTGAATACGACTCTTGTAGCAAACCCCCTCTTCGGGCACAGGGAAATGGTAATAACCTCATTCATTGACATCAGCAGGATCATGGCGGCTGAGGAAGACATTAAAAGCTCGGAGAAGAAATGGATCTCGATATTGGACAATAACAGGATCGGGATATTCCTGGTTGATGAGGGAAACAATCTCCTGTTGATAAATGAAGAAGGGAAAAGACTATTGCGCCGTTTGTTCAACGTGGACGCAACCGCCAATAATATTTCCCTGATCGATCTGTTGCCGGAAGAAAGGAAAAAAACGGTCAAGGACATGCTCGCCAAGGCAATCCAGGGCGGTCGTGTAGAATACGAGATCGTTTACAACAGGGGCAACGAGGATATCTGGCTATTGTTGAATTACTCTCCCGTCAAGACGCCCGATGGCAAGGTCAATTCGGTATGTATAACCGCAACCAATATTTCTCACCTGAAGAAGAATGAGTCTGAGCTGTTGCAGAGTGAACAACGGTGGAAATTCGCTCTTGACGGCGCGGGTGATGGCGTTTGGGAATATAATTTCCAGACGAAGGAGTCTTATTATTCCCCGCTGTACAAGACCATGTTGGGATTTGCTGAAGATGAATTTCAGAATGAGGCATTCGAATGGCAGACGAGGCTACATCCTGATGACATAGGCATGATCCAGGATATCGATATCGCATACGAGGCCGGCCTCGTCGAAAACCATTCCGTCGAGTACCGCCTCAAGAGTAAATCGGGTGACTATGTCTGGGTACTCGACCGTGGAATGTTGCTCAGCCGAACGCCGGACGGAAAGCCGCTGACATTGATCGGCACCCACAAGAATATCACGGAACGAAAGTTGTCTGAAGAACGCCTGTTCAAATCACAACACCTTTTCAGTTCGTTTATGGCAAATACACCCACGATGACATGGATCATCGATGAACACAACGTGTTCCGGTATTTGAATGCATCATATCTCGAATCCTTCGGGCTTTCCACCAACGCGATTGGTCAGTCGGTCTACGATATTTTTCCGAAATCGATCTGCGATGCCTTTGTCGAAAATAACTGGAAGGTCTGGGATTCGAAAACCGCGATGGAGACTATTGAGGAAGGCCTGGGACCCGACGGTTCCTATCAACTCTATCACATCTTCAAATTCCCGCTCGATGACGAGAATGGGACCAGGCTATTGGGAGGCGTTGCACTCGATATTACCCAGAAAAGCCTTCTCGAGAAGAAACTGGCGGACGAACAGGAAAAAAAGAAAAGAGAGATCATCCAGGCCATCATAAATGTGCAGGAAGATGAGCGTCACGAATTGGCATCGGAACTTCATGATAACGTGAACCAGATCCTTTCCTCCTCGAAGCTGATGCTCGAAATAGCGGTTGAAAGGCCCGAGTCCGGTAAAGAATTCACAACTAAAGGGCTTCACTATTTACAGGAAGCCATGCATGAGATCAGGAAGATCAGTCACAACCTTATCCCTGGAACGTTGAAAGATATCAGCCTGGAGGCGGCGATTGACGAAGTGATCCAGAATATCAATGCTACCAACAAGTTGAAAATTAACTATTCAAAGAAATTCAATGGTACCGAGGATATGATACAGACCGAGATCCAGTTATCCGTGTTGCGCATTATCCAGGAGCAGTTCAACAATATTCTAAAGCATGCCGACGCCTCTGAAGCAGTATTTTCATTAGTGGCCGATGAAAAAATGATCTACCTTTCCATAGGGGATAATGGCCGGGGGTTCGATACAATCAATACGAAGAAGGGCATTGGTCTGAATGGCATATTTAACAGGGTAGAATTCTTTCACGGGCTGGTGGAGCTTAATTCATCCCCTGGCAATGGTTGTAGCCTTCACATAGAGATCCCAATAAATTTGGCAATTTGATAATGGGCGCGCGCCTTCATGATTTATATTTCCGTAGTTGAACCACGAAGAGGCACGAAGAGGCACGAAGGAATACAATTAACCACAAGGTGCACAAAGAAATGCAGCACAAGGAACAAAAGGATTTTCCGATAGCACGCCCAATTGGCACACCTGCCTGCCGAAGCCTTGGCGCAGGCAGGTTATCAAATTGTCAAATTGCCAAATTGTTCTTCCTGGTTCTCGAGTGACCAAATTCCTAATCCGTCCCGCTCATTTCCCGCTTCGTCTGCTTTTCACTCATCCATACCCGACGGTAGATTATTTTTCATTCTAAACTAATACCTGGAGTATGAAATATTCATTTATCATTTGCGCCGCGGTACTGCTTTCTGCCGGCTGCAATAATGAGGCAAAGAATGCTGAAAGCAAAACAGACAGTCTTTCCGATTCTACATCGACCAGCGCCGCCACGACAGCGGCACCTGCTGCCATGCCAGACACTGCTGCGATGATGAAGGCCTGGAACGATTTCAAGACACCGGGCAAAATGCACCAGTGGCTTAGCTCCTCCGTCGGCACCTGGGATTCCGAGCTCAGCCAATGGATGAGCCCAACGGACCCGCCAATGAAATCAAAGGCCACGACTACGATAACGATGGGGTTCAAAGGCCTCTACCAATTCAGCAAATTCACGGGCAGTATGATGGGTCAGCCATTTGAAGGCCAGAGCACGCTGGGCTATGACAATGCCAAGAAGATGTTCGTCAATAGCTGGATCGATAATTCCGGATCGGGAATAGTCTATATGACAGGGAATTATGATGAGGCGACGAAGACCTTGAATCTGAAAGGGAAACAGACAGATCCCGTTACCGGAAAAGACAGCGATATCAGGGAGGAACTCACCGTTATCGACGACGACACGCAAAGAATGGCTATGTACGGCACCGGTATGGACGGAAAGGAAATGAAGTTCATGGAAGGCGTATTCAAACGGAGGAAATAGGGAAGTTAGGATTAGTGCGAGGCAGGGTAGCTGTAAGTTGATAAGTTCATAAGTTGATAGGTTGATAAGTTGGTTTCCGATAACTGAAGAATCGAGTTGATTGAGCCATACGGCAATATTCAAACTCTCAACCTGTCAACTTATGAACTTATGAACTTATCTCTTATCAACCCACACGCCCCAGACCTTCATTGGTCATGAGTTCACTACCGATTTAAGATTCACATTCCTGTTTCGCAGATCGAGTCCACCTTCATAAACGGATTTCATGTTGGCGAGGTAGAAGGTCCAGCCGGTTTTACAGCCTACATGCCAATTCTTTTTCCCCGTATCGTCATCCGGAATATTATCCTGGGTCAGCTCAACCACTGTTTCTTCATCTTCCATCTTGATAGACACCGAGCAGTCTCCCGCTTTTCCAAAACTGAATTTCAGCTGGTCCTTTCCATTGGCGGAAAGAATGGTACCCCTCTCCACTGTATCATCGGGCCAGCCATGCCACATCCAGGTATACGTATCCCCCTCGACAACGTTCTCATTCGCTTCTCTCAGGCGGCCACCTGCCTCCCTGTATTCGGACGACCGGAGGAACCAATATTCAATCCCTTCCCGGGTGGTCCAGGCGCCATAGAG
>DATHKS010000430.1:0-2272 GCA_035488975.1 Chitinophagaceae bacterium
AAGAAAAGGCATCATCTATTCATTTTTTGTCCGTGTCTTCCCACAGCGGCGATTCGTGGTACCCGAGATCACGATAACCGGCATGAAGATCTGGATCGGCAACGACGCCGAATCGTTCATGGATCAAAATCACCAGTTGAAGCGCATCCGTATCCGCGATGCGGGGAACCTGAACATCCTGGAGATCGCATACGAGCGGATAAACGGAAGGACGAAAAAAAGGTATGAGATAAGGATACCCGTTCCCAAGGGGAAATTAAGAGAGGCGATAGAAGTGCAGGAGAGTCTTGGCGGATATACGGTTTAGTGATCAGTCGATCATACTTGCTGCCACCAGTTCCGCCACATCCATTACCGCGATATTATCTTCCTTCTCGGCGAGCTTTACTCCATCAGTAAGCATTGTATTGCAAAAGGGACATGCCGATGCGATCACCGTGGCTCCGGTTCCAATGGCTTCTTTACTTCGTTCGGCATTTATCCGGATGGTACCTTTTTCTTCTTCCTTGAACATCTGTGCGCCACCCGCGCCGCAACAAAGGCCTTTGCTCCGGCAACGTTTCATTTCAACCAACTCGGCATCCAATGCCTCCAGTACTTTGCGCGGCGCCTCGTAAATGCCATTGGCGCGTCCGAGGTAGCAGCTATCATGATAGGTGATGCGTTTTCCTTTGAATACTCCTCCTTCCTTCATCTTTATCTTTCCCTCATCGATGAGTTGCTGCAGGAAAACAGTGTGATGGATCACTTCGTAATTGCCTCCGAGTTGTGGGTATTCATTCCGGAGGATATTGAAACAATGCGGGCAGGCGGTGACGATCTTCCTGACACCATAATTATTCAAGACCTGGATATTCTGGTAGGCCATCATCTGGAACATGAACTCGTTTCCTGCACGGCGAACAGGATCGCCTGTACACATTTCCTCCTTTCCCAATATCGCGTAGCTGGTATTTGTCTTTTGAAGTATGGTGACGAAGGCCCGCGTTATCTTTTGTGCGCGTTGATCGAAGCTGCCTGAACATCCCACCCAAAAAAGTATTTCCGGTGATCTTCCCTCTGCAAACAAGCCCGCCATCGTAGGAACATCCATGTATGAAAATTTAATTCAAATCTAAAGTAAAAACCATATTCATCGGCATAGTCATTTGGTTTCCTTTATTTTTGTTGACCTGTCATGAAGCTTAAGAAATTTTTTAATAAACTGACCCGTTGGGAACTCTGGAATTTTTACGTGCTGTATGCGCCTATCAGCCCGGTATGGTTCTGGTATTGCCTCCGCAGCTGGTCCATGTGGTTCTTCAGTTCTTCCAATCCCACCATCACTTTCGGCGGCTTCGAGGGAGAAGGCAAGAAGGAAATGTACGATCAGTTGCCGCCTCATCTCGTGCCGCGGACCATTTATGTAAAGCATGACCTGCCTTTTTCGGATCTCAGGAAAAAGATTGCAGAGGCGGGATTCTCCTATCCATTCATTGTTAAGCCAGACATTGGTATGAAGGGAATACTCTTCCGAAAGATAGAGACCGAAGACCAACTATTGAAATATCATGAGCGGATCCCGGTGGAATACATTGTGCAGGACCTGATAGAACTGCCGGTGGAGGTCAGTGTTTTCTATTACCGTTATCCCGATCAGCAGAAGGGTGTGGTGAGTGGCTTTATCAATAAGGAATTGCTGCAGGTGGTTGGCGATGGCAGGCTGACGCTGAAGGAGCTTATCGGGCAGCATCCGCGGGCGCGCTTCCGGATGGATGAAATGCAGCACCGGCATGGGCATCGTTTCGACCGCGTGATCGACGCGGGCGAGGTATTTTATCTTTCCTATGCGGGCAATCACAATCGGGGTGCTCAGTTCACCAATCTTCATAATGAGATCAATGCCGGGTTGCACGGGGTATTCGACGAGTTAAGCCATTTTACCGATAAATTCTACTACGGTCGATACGATATCAAGACCACATCGATCGAGGATCTGAAGCAGGGAAAGAATTTCCTGATCCTCGAATTCAATGGGTGTGGTGCGGAGCCGAATCATATCTATGATTGTGGAATGAATATCTGGCAGGCCTATGGGGTGATACTTCAGCACTGGACGGCATTGTACCGGATCAGTCGTTACAATCACCGGCATGGTACGCCTTACTGGTCCTTCAGGAAGGGATGGAATTTTCTGAAAGAAAGTAATAGGCATTTTAAGATGTTGGAGAAGTATGATTGATCACGTGAGACGTGAATCGTCAATCATCAACGTGAATCGTGAGTCGTCAAT
>DATHKS010000431.1:0-4791 GCA_035488975.1 Chitinophagaceae bacterium
AGTCTCTCTTCGCCGGTCATGAACCTGCTTTTCCTGGGAAAGGTGGGAGACAACAAAGGGATCTTCGACCTGCTGGAGGTAATAAAGCAGCAAAAAGAGTTTCTGAATGGAAAGATCCGTCTCTTCATCGGCGGCGACGGCGAGATCGATAAGCTGAAGGCTTTCATTACCGGTAATGAGCTATCGGGCATGGTCGAATATGCCGGTTGGGTGGATAAGGAGAAGAAGAACCTCCTGTTCCTGGATACGCATCTTTATATATTACCGTCCTATAACGAAGGGCTGCCGGGATCGATCCTTGAGGCCATGTCATACGGACTGCCGGTGATCGCTACGCCCGTCGGCGGCATTCCCGAGGTGGTGAAGGACCGGGTGAATGGCAGGCTTATCCAGCCTGGTAGCCTCGCGGGGATCGAGGAGTCGTTGCGCTTCTTCCTGGCCGATAAACAACTCATACCGCAATATGGCCAGGCCTCGCTTCAGATGATTGGACCGTTTTTTCCGGAATATGTTGCCAGGCAGCTGGTGGAGGTTTATACAGCTATGTGAAGGAATAGGGAATTTGGAATGAGGGATTAGGCTTTAGCAGTAGTGAACTACTGACCTGTTGACCTCTGATTTTAAGAAATAAATATTCAATACTCAATATTCAATGCTCAATGCTCAAGTATCGTGCTATGCGAAAAGGCTGATTTAGTTAGGTCGCCATTCACAACTTGCCTGCCGGCAGGCAGGTTGACGACTCACGATTCACGCTCCCTGTCTCAGCGGGGTCTGGCCCAAATGATCTCGTCAAATCGGGATCTTCCGGGCCGACCCCGATGGATTAATATCTACAAATAATTCTTTCCAGATCACACCATGCTTCACGTTTGAAAGAAGCGTTGTAAAGTCTTACACATCGGGGTCGGCCGCGAAAAAAATGATTTCAGGAAGGTGAAGCCCGGCCAGACCCCGCTGAGACCATAGGCCGACACCGATGGATTTGAATGTTTCCTCTATAAGCAAAAATAAGACTGTAGCTATTCACGACTTGCCTGCCGGCAAGCAGGTTGACGACTCACGATTCACGTTTTCATATTATAAATATTTACCAGAATGTCATCTTACCCGGAACTAATTGAAAAGTATGTCTTACAGGACGACCTCCGTTCATTCGACCCATATGACATCTGGAAGAGCGTTCCGGGCGCATGGGTGAAGAAAAAGTATTATTCGAATAAGGCCTTTTCCGTGCTTGCCGCGGGGCTGTCGGTTTTTGACCTTTTTCTGAATAATCGGGCCAGATGGCTTTATAAGAGGCAGGAGCACCCTGTTGTGCGTGCTTTTGCCGCCTCTATCCTCAATAAGTTATACGCCGAGGAAAATAAAGCCGCCTATTTGAATTATGCGAAAAAAAATATACTTTGGCTTCTCGAAAACACACAGAAAACAGGCTCTGGTGTTGGTTGGGGACTTGGTTTCTATCACCCGGTCTCAAATACAGTAGCCTATCCTGAGAATGCCGCATTTTCCACGATCACTCCATACATGCTGGAGGCGCTGATTGAAGATGAAAGAATCCAAGGTAGTTATGGCGCGCACAAAGATGTACTGCAGGGAGTGTATCGATTTTTCAATGAAGATATCCAGGTCCTGGAGGAAACCGATGGTTACCAGGTCACTTCCTATGGTACCCAGAAAGACCGGAAGGTAGTGAATGCAGTCTCATACACATTGTATTCCATCCTTCGGCTAAATGATTATTTCAAACAGAACGCAACCGGATCTTTAAACCCTGAGAAACTCTATAATTATGTCGTCTCCATGCAGCGCCCCGATGGCTCCTGGTACTACTCAGAAGAAGGAAAGCCCTTCATCGATTGTTTCCATTCCTGCATCGTTCTGAAGAATCTTATAAAATCTGTGCCTTACTTCCCAATAGATGAAAACGTGATCAGCAAAGGATACCACTATATCAAATCGAACTTCAAGGACCCCGCAAAAGGATTGTACCGGCGGTTCTCCCTGACCAATAAGCCCGGTCTCATCAAATATGATCTGTATGACCAGGCCGAGATGCTGAACATCGCCGTGCTCATGGACGACCGCGCAGAGGCCGATGCCATCCTCGCAGCTATCCGGAAGAATTTCATCACCCCCTCGGGCATCTATTCCAGCATCGATTTGTGGGGTTTCAGGAGGAACAAGAACTTCCTGCGCTGGGCCGTCATGCCATTCTTATACTCATATACAAATTATAATCTCAAATATGGACGCGAAAACAATTGATCCCGTTTACCTGAAGAAGATCTCCTCCCATTACCGCTCACAAGGCATGTATTATGCGATTAAATCGCTCAACTATGAAAGGTGCGCGGAGTTGCCCTATATCCTCAAGAAGCTGGAACCCCGCTTCAAGGAGAAACTCAATTACCTCGACATCGGCTCGGGTGGAGAATCGCCATTGCCGACATTCCTCCTGAAGAATACCAACTGGAATATCTACTGCATCGATAAGTTCGACTGGGTAAACAAACAGATAGACTTCGCCAAGAAGAACGTACCGGAAGACGTGATCAGGGAACGCCTCCATATCATCAAGCAGGACTTCCTGGTAGAGGAATTCAATGACCTCAAGTTCGATGTCATAACCAATGTTTCCGTGATCGAACACTTCGACGGCACCACGGATTCTACCGCAATGAACAAATCCGCCCGCCTGCTGAAGGCCGGTGGCACTTATATTCTTACCACGCTCTTCAATGAAGGCCATTTCAAAGAACTCTATGTCAATAACAATGTCTATGGCGTAGAGTACAAGGACGCCGGCGTGTTTTACCAAAGACACTACGACTCCAAGTCTATTTCCGATCGCCTGATCGTTCCCTCCGGACTCAAGGAGAAGGAAAGGATCTATTTCGGCGACTATGGCTTCCGTTTCTTCGAACGGTTCCTGCAACTACCCAAGCTACTCAAGCCCCTAAAGGTGCTGT
Organism: Chitinophagaceae bacterium; assembly: GCA_035488975.1. Taxonomy (GTDB): domain Bacteria; phylum Bacteroidota; class Bacteroidia; order Chitinophagales; family Chitinophagaceae; genus DATHKS01. Next base: position 2,976 of record DATHKS010000431.1, read on the forward strand.
ACAGTTGGGCTGTGCCGTTCTTCGCGAAGAAGTATATCACGTATAATAACAAACCCATCTCCTACGCGGATATGAAGATCAATACTTCGAGCGGTATCATCTTAACATTAACCAACTAAGCACTATGTGTGGCATCTTAGGAAGCATTAATATTTCGACGACAGGCTCCCTGCTCGACCTAATAAAACACCGCGGCCCCGATGCATGGGGCGAGAAGGAGTTCAGGGTTAACAGCGCCGCCGTCCATTTATTGCACCGCCGCCTCTCCATCGTCGATCTGAGCGAGACGGGAAGGCAACCGATGTTCACCGATGATGGACTGGGCTGCATGATCTTCAACGGAGAGATCTATAATCATGAAGACCTGAAGGTGAAACTCGGCGATGTGAAGTTCAGGGGGCATTCCGATTCGGAGACCATCGCCAACTACTTTAATAAGTTCGGCCTCGACAAGGTGATCGAAGATCTGAACGGCATCTTTGCACTCGCCTACCTGGATATTCAGCAGCAAAAGCTCTTCCTGGTCCGCGACCGGTTCGGTGTAAAGCCGCTCTATTATACGTTTGCGAATAACCAGCTGATGTTCTCCTCCGAGATCCGGCCGTTGAGGAAATTCCTTTCTCCTGCAATCGACAAGGATGCGCTGATGACGGGCCTTCGCCTTCGTTATATCCCATCGCCACTTACATTATATAAGAACATTCAGAAGATAGAGCCCGGCCAGATACTGGAATTCGATCTCTCCCAACCTGAAATAGGCCTCACCAAGAAATACTTCCGCCAGTCGACGCAGAAGCTCGGCTTGCGTGAGGACTCGTTCGATAAACTCGTTATCCAATATGGAGACTTGTTCGAGAAGGCCGTCGCGCGTCAGCTGATGGCAGATGTGGAAGTGGGCGTTCTATTGAGCGGTGGCATCGATTCAGCACTGGTGGCCGCCGTGGCAAAACAGAAATCTGTTACTCCCGTCAAGGCCTTCACCATCGGCTTCGAGGAGGGACACGATAGTATAGATGAGATAGTCTACGCGCAGGAAACGGCCGCTATTCTGGGACTTGAGCATCTTTATAGCCGGATAGAACACACTGACTTCACCAATTCTTTCAAAGATATTGTACGAGTGGTAGAAGAACCCGTCGGCACCACATCGATTATTCCCATGTATGCTTTGGCGCGCCTCGCCGCCTCAAAGGTGAAGGTGGTGCTTAGCGGGCAGGGCGCCGATGAACCGCTGGGTGGCTATAATAAATACAAGGGGCTGCCCTGGCTCGAAAAGGCCGAGGCATTCAGGGTCCTGGCGCCATTCACGAAATTGCTTTCCCCTTTTTACCGCAATAGGGAGAATGCCCGCCGACTCTTTTCCGCCATGCAGGAAAGGGAACCTATGAACGCCTATATGGCCTTCAATTCTATCTTTTCATTTGATGAGATAGGAAGACTGACCGGTACCGATGACAGCAAGGCGCTCAGGAGAGATGCGGATGTGTTCAAGAATATCTGGCAGGGAAGGAACCCGGGTAAGTCGTCGCTGACGGATACATTCCTTCACCAGGACCTCCACACTTCCCTATCGGACGACCTGCTGATGTACACGGACAAGATCACGATGCACTTCGGGCTCGAGTGCCGCGTACCGATACTGGATAATGAATTAATAGACTTCATCGAGATCTTACATAAGAAATACAAATTCAACTCGACTGGCGGCAAACTCATTCACAAGGCATTTGCCAGGGAATACCTGCCGGCTTCCATCATCGAACGCAAGAAGCTTGGCTTCCAGTCGCCGACCAATTACTGGTTCCGCAAGAACCCC
>DATHKS010000432.1:0-11740 GCA_035488975.1 Chitinophagaceae bacterium
GTAGCCACCGGAGGTAAACAGTATTCTTTCTTCATCACCGGATCGCCAGTAGGCTATGCCACGATTGGCGCTGCCGAAGATCTCAGCTTTTCGCGCAGGATTGAATCGCCATAATTCTTTTCCATTTGCGGCGTCCACGGCGATCAGCTCTTGTGCAGGCGTGGTAACATACATCTTCCCGTCAACGATGAGCGGGTTGCACTGCACGTTGCCGGCCATATTGCCCGAATGATAGGTCCAGGCCACCTGTAGTTTGGAGACATTGTCTTTGTTGATCTGTTCCAGGCGGGAATATTTGGTCTGCCCCTCGTTGCCGCCGGCAAAGTCCCAGTTGTCTGGATTATGATCCGTGCCCGGTGTGCAACCCGTGCCCGCAAGAAGTACCGGGAAAAGAAGAGAAAGAAATATCCATCCTTTCGATGGAAAGGTAATAACGCGGGTAGCAAGATAGGTGATCATTCCGTGTAGTCTTGTTAAGTATGATGTACCCTTGAACCGGTACGCGTACTAAAATTAACTGTGGGGGACGGTTCAAAATGTCACTCATTTAACCACATATATCAAGCACTGAACATTCCAACAAAAAACAATTAGCCAATTTGATAATGCGTGGTTCAATACAGGAACCACAAAGTCACGAAGGCACTAAGGAATACAATAGCCAATTTGATAATTTGGTAATGTGCCAATTGTGCGTGCCATGCGAAGCCTTTGTATTCCTTAGTGCCTTCGTGACTTTGTGGTTCCCGTATTTAGGTAAACTCTTATTTCTTTAAACCCAGCGCCGATATCAAACTCGTGTCCACGATATTCATGGTTGCAGGTACATGGGCTTTTCGGACAGTAGGTTCCAGTATGGTAAAATATTCGTTGAATGACCAGTACTGCCAGCCCATGCCAACGGATTCGAAAGATTGGCGCAGGTCGTGTACGAATTGTATTCTTTCCTTTGGATACACACCATGCGAGGCCCCGCCCGACTTGGTGCTTTGTATATGATCCACCGCGCCGAACTCGGCAACCATGATATGAAGATTTCCACCATACGCATCGTTCCATTCGCTTACATTCTTCGCACGCAGTTTCAGCCACTGACTGTTGAAGTAAGTCTTGCCGTACTCGATCAGTTGTTCTCTCGCCTTGAGCTTATCCGCATCCTTTACAGTACTGAGCATGTCATTCATCCGCGCTTCAACGATCTCGGGCGATGTCGGCCACGGTATATAGCTAATGTCCTTGTAGAAACCATTGCTGCCTCTCCAGCCACCGAAGAGTGTACTGAAGCCGAAGCGGTATGGTTCATAGGAAGTGAAGCTATAGTACATGTTGTCATCATTGAGTGGGATCATTCCCGTCATCGCGTAGATATTACCGGCCCTGTCTCCCGACAGGATGATCGTATGATCAGGCATCTCACTGCGTACGGCTGCTACCATCTTCCGTGTCACTTCATTCCAGTCGCCATCCTTATTGCCGAATGGTTCCGTCATCAATTGGAATGCGACTTGCTTCGGCGTCCATTTTTGTGCAATGAATTTCGAGAAGTCCCTGTAGAATGTTAGCATTTTCAAGAACCCTGTATCGGTGCCGAGATAATGAGCTTTGAATTTTCCTTCTGGATGAAGGTCCACCACGCAGGGTAGACCGGTAGCCAGCACCATGTTCACGACCTTCTCTACGAAGTCCATGTTCCTGACGCTGCCGTTGTAAATGAATTCATCGGCCGTCAGCAATATCTTGATATGATCGAAGCCTAACTCCTTGCAGAGGGCGACATCGTTCGCATTGACCTGGTGTTCGGGGTTTACCGGGAAGCCCTGGCTTTGTATCCGGTCGAACACAATGCCGCGCTTCAATATCAACGCGGGGCCTGACGGCGGTACCACCTTCGTAACCTCCTCGGGTATCCTGACGGAATTGTAAATCCTCACCTGTGCCATGTTACCGCCGAATGAGCTTTCTCCTTCAACGGATGAACCGATCGAGAGCGGGGCCGCTGCAACACTTACTGTTCCTTTCACCGCACTCGTCTTTATCAATTGCCGGTCCTTATAAAATTTCATTTCACCATTGCCATAGGTGATCATCACGTGATGCCAGTTATTATCATCCACCTGGAAACCGCTATTCAGGTCACCCGAGAGACCCGCGGCTTTGAATATCAAATTGCCCGTGCCCTCTTGCAGGTTGAATGAAAAACTACCCGGCGCACCTTTCTTTCCCTTGGCGAAAATGATTCTCGTCTTTCCGCGTGATGCCGGTGCCTGCACCCAGGCAGCTACCGTAAACCTGTTGCGCAGTTCGATGCCCGCGGAACTTATCGCAATGCCCGAACCCGCTTCGTTGAAGCTGATCACATTGCTGAAAGATGAGCCTCTGCCCGCCACCCATGTCGCCTTCTTCGCCGAACCGTTGTAACGGCCGCCATTCTCATCACGCACGAGCGTACCAGTACCCTCGTCCATGTTCCAGCCGGCGGTCTCCTTTTCATAATAGAGATCTGTTACCTGGTCGGTGTTCAGCGCAGAGCCGAATATTCTCACGCGCGAAAGATTGCCGGTAAGGGAATGCGTGAGATCCGTCGGCGAGCCAATGGCCATGGGCGCCCCCGAATCTTCGATCGTTCCCTTAGCCATATTCGACTGTGCAAGGACACCATCCTTATAGAATTTCATTTGTCCCTGTGCATAGGTCACTACTACATGATGCCATTTATTATCATCCACGATGATACCGCTTGTTGTATTTCCCGATAGCGCCGGGGAATGAAAACTTAGTTTGCCCGTGCCTGCATCCAGTCCCAAGTCGAATGAAGATTTCGAATGAGTATCGGTTCCCTTCGCCAGGATAATTCGCGCAGCCGCTCTCTTCGCGGGTGCCTTGACCCAGCAGGCGATCGAGAAGTGGTCCTTCAGATTGACGTCGGTGCTGTCAACGTGTATGCCCGCATTCGCGGCGCTGAAATCTGCTACGCTGCCGAAGACCGCGTCCTTCGCCCAGGTAGCGCCTTTCAACCAGCCCGTGCGGGTGGTGCCATAGTTGTTATAGGTATTCACCGGCCCATCGAGCATACCGTATAGAGGATTGCCGTATTCCTGGAAGGTGGATATTCCCATTCCTTCGGCGAGGTCCCAGCTTGCGAGTTTATTGGTATTGGATTCCGCTATCCTGATCGAGCTCTGCACGGTATTGAATATTTTCAAGCGGGCGATATTGCCACCGAAGCCAGCGGACATATCGGGTTGCGCACCGATGGACAAAGGCCACGCACCCTTCTTCAGCGAGCCGGTGACCGTCTTCAGGCTAACGAGTTTTCCATCTTTATAAAATTTCATCCTTCCTGGTGCATACGTCACTGCTACCTGGTGCCACGCATTATCATCGATGGTCATACCGCTATTCATATCCCCGGAGAGTGCGGGTGCAATGAAACGCAATGCGCCGGTAGTCTTATCTAAAACGAGTTGGAAGTAGCCAGGGTTATTGGCATCCGTTCCCTGGACCAGGATGGTTCTCTCCGAGCTCCTATCCTTCGAGGTCTTCAGCCAACAGGAGATAGTAAACACATTCTCTATATCGGTGTTCACCTGATCCGCGAGAAGAACGGCACCCGTCTTGCCGAAATGAAGACTATTGCCGACCTCGGCATCCGTTGCCCAACTCGTGCTGCCGGTAAACTTACTGCTGAGGCCTTTGGCGCCGGTAGCATGTGTGACCTGGCCGTTCTGTTCTGTAAAATTCCAGCTGATCTCGGTATTGCTCCTGGGAGTCACCTGGCCATGCAATGCAAGCCGGGGTGCAATTGAGAGAATGAATGATATTGCTATCCCTTTGAAGAGGCAAGACTTATTCAGCATACGGAATTTTTTAATTATAATGAAGGGCGATGTCTTAAGAGCATTGAATGGCCGGCAAGGCATATTTAAAAATGACTCCTGAAGAATCAGGAGTCATTCTCTAACGATTGCTTACTACAACTGCCGATGTATATATGAAAAAACTACCAGCCTGCGTTTTGATTCGTATTGAAGTCGGGAATGATCGCCGCTTCTCCGATTGGAATGGGGAACAGGAGATATTTTTCCTGCCATGCATTCCGTTGTTCAGTAATGAACCTGTTATATGAAAACGTATTGTTCGGATTCTTGATCACTTCCATACCGGTCACCAGCTTATCAGTCTGATCAAGAATTTTCCACCGGCGAACATCCCAGAAGCGATGTTCTTCGATAGAGAGTTCAACGCGGCGCTCGTTGCGGATGCGCTTGCGCATTTCGTCCTTTGAGAGACCGCCGGGTAGGTCAGGCATTGAAACCCTCCTGCGTACAGTGTTGATAGCGCTATAAACATCTGCGGTAGCACCGGAGGCTTCGTTCTCCGCTTCGGCATAGTTGAGATAGAGCTCAGCCAGCCTGTATTTCTTCCAGCCGGCATTCGGAACCTGGCCGTTCTGGATCTTCGGATCGATGAATTTCCTCAGGTAATATCCTGTATGGGTGTTCTGTTGGTTCGGTGGATTCTTGATCAGCTGATCTGCACCGCCGAGATAGGTCTGGATGGTGTGAAGTTGTCCGCCGATATTGTCATACACTGCACCGTTGAACCAGACCGTTGCATAGAAGCGTGGATCGCGTCCAACGAAGGGTTTGGTCTCATCGTATCCCGAGGCGCTGTTGATGATGGGATGCAGGTGTTCGGCATCGTTGTAGCCGGTGATGGCGGGTTCGCCGGTCGCCTGCATATCATAACTATCTACCAGCTCCTGCGATGGGCAGGTACCGGCCTTATAGGTTGGCTTGCTTGGAATGCTGTTGACATAGCTAAGCAGGCTCTCTGCTCTCTTGGCCACCTCGAAAATGGTTTCCTTGTCCAGCGGTGAGCTGGTGAGATCGGAATAACTGATGAAATAATTCTCATAGTTACCAGCCAGGGCGTATTGTCCGCCGGCTGTCAGCGCGGTGAGCGCTTGTTTCGATTGCGCGGCAGCTGCCTGCCATTTAGCTACATCATTGCCTGCGTTCCAGAGTGGGCTTGCATTGTACAGCGTGGCTTCGGACTTGATCGCATAGGCAACGGCCTTGCTGAAGCGTCCTCTTTCCGATTCTGTTGTGAGGCGGATGGGCAACGTAGGCTCGGCAATCGCATCATCGCAATCCTTTATGATGAAATCGATGTCTGCCTGGAAGGTCGGCCTTACCAGCGACGTGTAGTCGAACGTATTGGTGAACGGCTCACTCACGATGGGCATGGGCCCGAACTGCTTGATGAGTTCCCAGTAATAGAACGCTCTCAGCAATTTCGCCTCTGCTTTAAACCGGGGGCGATACAATTCGCTGCTCACAACAGCGTTGTCGATGTTTGCCAGGAAAACGTTGGCATTCCTGATCCCTGTCCAGAAGGCGGGATAGTGATCCGCATTCTTTCCATAGTTTGGATTCGTAAGCGGGTTATTGCTTGGGTTCAGTGCGCCAATGATCCATTGCGCGGAGATATTTGCCGGTTGATTGCCTACCTGCGAGTCGGAGGCTTCGTCCGATGAAGGCGCCAGGAAAGCATATTCGATATAAGAAAAGAAATAACTGGGAATAGAGCTGTATACGGTATTCAGGAATCCTTCCGTTCTGTCGGGATTCTTAAACACATCATCAAGCGACATCCGTCCATCCGGTGTAATGTCCAACGGGTTCTTATTGCATCCCAAACCAACGATCACACCAATCGAAATCGCAACCAATCGTAATGCTATCTTTTTCATATGTTTTTTAATTTGAGATTAGAACGTAATGTTTAGACCGAAGTTGATCGTCTTGATGATCGGATATGCAGTTTCATTGTTCACTTCGGGATCTATATCCTTGGTAGGGAGTTTATCCCACGTGGCGAGATTGAATCCATTGGCATAGATCCTGACGCCTTTCGCGCCGATCCTTCTTGCCAGTGATCCGGGAAGACGGTATCCTATCTCGACGTTCTTTAACCTTACATAACTGCCATCGATGATGAAGAAGGAATTGCCGATCTCATCGGGCGATCCCTGCGTGGTCAGGCGTGGATAGTTGATGGGGTCTCCCGCTGCGGCACGCTCTTCGGTCCAGCTCTCCAGGTGTCTCTTCACATAATAGTTCGCAGCGAATGTTCCCGCACCACCATAGTAAGAGGTGACGTTCGTAACACCCTGTATGAGCACGCTCAGATCGAAGTTCTTATACGTAACGTTGATTGCGGCACCGAACTGGTATTCCGGAACGCCTGAATAGCCGATAGGCGCAATATCCTGTGCATCCACCACACCATCGCCGTTCAGATCCTTGTATTTGAAATCACCAGGCCTTGAATCGTGGCCACCTACTCTTTGAATCGGTGAATGATCGATGTCGTCCTGTGAAGTGAAGTACCTGTCTACGATATAGCCGAAGTTCTGTCCGATCCTGAAACCTGTCTCCCTGTAGCGATAAGCATAGGTCTCGGGCAACAGTGGCTCATCCGCAAATAATTGCTCGTTGGTCGCGTAGTTCAGGTTCACCTTAGCCAGCATAGACCAGCTGCTGTTGAATCTCTTGCGGTAGTTCAGTTCGAGCTCATAGCCCTTGTTCTGTACCACACCGATATTTACTGGTGGCAGGGCGCTGATGGGGAGGCCGTTCAGTGCAGGAATAGTACCACGGTTCCTCAGGATATTATCCCTTTTCTCCTTATATATATCCAATGTCAGGCTCAGCCCGTTCTTCAAACCTATTTCAAGACCGATATTGGCCTTCTTGGCGACTTCCCACTGAAGGTCTTCATTCTTTAACAGGTTGGTGACGATCGTAGATCCGCCGCCGAGGCTACCGGATGCTCCGCCACCGCCGACTTGCAGATCATCAATGTAGAGGAAACGCCGGCTTCCGATACGGTCGTTACCGACCACGCCATATGATCCTCTCACTTTCAGGAGATCAATAATCCTACTGTCTTCCACGAATTTCTCATTGGAGACAACCCAGGCGCCCGAAACCGCGGGGAAGAAACCGAAGCGCTGGCCCTTGGCAAATTGTTCGGAGCCATTGTATCCCGCATTGAATTCGGCGAAATACTTATTATCGTATCCGTAAGTCACCCTCGACGCGAGACCGATCAGATTATACGGCAGTTCGGCGTTGATGAGCGTCTTCTGTTGTTGGTATAAAAGCAGGCCGGTGAAGGTGTGCTTGTTGAATCTCCTGTTGTAATTAAGTGATCCCTGGAAGTTGGAGAAGGAAGTGAAGAACCTCGAACCGGAAATGGTCAGCGGTGTGTTCTTCTGGGCGTGGTTGATATACTTCACGCTGTCCTGTCCATCCACACCGGGTACTCCGCGCAGAATTTGCTGTTCCCATCTTTCATAATCCCTTCCTGCATAGAAGTCATTGATCGTCTTCGAGTCAAATGACATCACAGCTCTTGCCGTCAGTCCTTTCGTTACGAAGTCCAGGTCCTGTTCCATACCATAGGTAGCGGTTACGTTGCTCCGTGTCTGCTGTATATAACCGGTCCTGTTCAACTGTCCCAATGCGGGGTGATCGGTCGTGATCGTCGTGATCACCTGTCCGTCCGGTGTATAAGGAGGAATGGTCGCATTCAGGTAGTTCATGTAGGCCATTACCCACAATGCCGGCGAGTTGTTGGCTACCTCATCGCGGCCAACCAGGTTCAATACGCCCATCGGCATATTCTGCTTTTCCAGGTAGCCTGCCACGTTGAGGAAGGCCTTCAGGCGCTTGTTGATCTGGAGATCGATATTGGAACGGAAATTATACCGGTCCAGTTTGAAGCTCGGATCGTAAGGAAGGTTCTTCTCGAACTTGAACTGCCCACCCTGGTTGAGGTAACCTGCGTTCACGAAATATTTCAGGCCTTTGCTGGCGCCGGAAATATTAAGATTATATCGTTGCTGCAGAGAGGCGTCCTTGATCAGCATGTTTCTCCAATTCGTATTGGGATAACGAACGGGATCATCGCCGGTGCGATAATGCTCGACTGCTTCGGGCGAATAGGCATCCACGCCGCCATCATTGCGCTGGGCGAGATTGCGAAGGGTCGCATACTCGTAGGAGTTGACGGGGGTAATGAAACGCGTGAAGCTCTGCGTACCTGCCTCTGCGGTGAAATTTATTTCAGGTATTTCCGATGTACCACGGCGGGTGGTGACGAGGATGACACCGTTGGCGCCCCGTACCCCGAAGATGGCGGTGGAGGAGGCATCCTTCAGGATGGTGACCGACTCCACTTCGTTTGGATCTATATAGGTAAGGTCACGTTCAACTCCATCCACCAATACGATTGGCGATTGCGCGTTGACGGTACCCTGGCCCCGTACGAATAATTGTGTGATATCGCGACCGGGTTCACCGCTTCGCTGGATGGAGGTAAGACCGGGTAGACGACCGGCGAGTGTTACCGCTAAATTAGCCGCTGGACTCTGCTTGATCTCCTTGGTCTGGATGGAAACGATGGCACCGGTGATGGTTGCCTTCTTTTGCCTTCCGTATGCGACAACAACTACCTGGTCGAGGTCCTTCTGGGAACCCGAGAGGCGGACATCGATGATCGCGAGGCCTGTTACATTGATCATTTGCGGGTTGAAACCGACCGACCTGAATTCAAGGGTGGAATTATTGGCGGTAGTAATAGTGTACTTACCGTTTGCATCGGTCTGCGTACCCCTGGGGGTGCCGACCACCAGCACGGATACTCCCTGGAGCGCGTCGCCGCTGGTTGAGTCAGACACGGTACCGGAAATGGTGACCTGCTGCTGGGAAAAGCCGGTAATACCGAAGCCCAGGGCAATAACTAACCCCAGAAGCTTAGAACGGAAAAGAGGAAGGGAATTGAATCCCCGGCCTATGATCTTTGCTGCGTTCCCAATCGTTAGAAAAAATTTCATTTGGCAATTGTTTTTGGTTGTGTAAAGAGAACCGCCGGTCGTACCGGGAAAAAGATGTTATGGCATACCAACGCGTACAAAAAAAAACCTTCACCCCTGTCACGGCCATTGCCGGAAATCACCATGGGCAAAAAGTACTTATCCAGGTTCTGCTACTCGTCTTTCTTTGAATTATTTTCCAGCGATTCTATTGTCCCTAATGTCAAGTCAAATTTAAATCGTCCGTTTTTCTACTAATATCATTTTGTTATCCTCCTTTTTAGAATATTTATCATTTTAGTAACCAGGGACATTCGCCGGTGCGTGCTTTTATTGACAGGAATAAGGATAAGGAATAGGGAATCAGGGATTGGGCTGAACATTGATCAATCTTCTCATAAAGCCCAATCCCTGATTCCCTATTCCTATGGTAAAACATTCGCGGCCCCGTCAAATCTGGTTCCATCTTTTAAGAGAAGAATATGACGATTAACGCCGCTTCGCCATTGAATAAAAGAGACATTTTAACATATGCATGACCGAATTCTTGATTCAACGCAATATTAATAGTCGTCCCGGTTGTCGCAAGCCACGGGTGCCGAATGACGTCATATGATGCAATAATGAGATTCCCGGCGTGGTTAAAGGAGCAAATGTTAACGCGTGGGAGAAAACAGAACTTTGGAAAGTAAATTTTTGTTTGGTATGTTAATTTACATACCTTGACTCGGTAAAGTATTGCCTGATTCTCTTTTAGTAGCTTGTCTGAATTGAAAAAATGAGGTTATTACACACGCAAATAACACCTCTAATCAATGACTCCTTATTTGTAGAGTACCGGAGTCAGCCCTTCCTAGCTTCGCCATTTCACGGCCAACCTTGTTTTCATGCACACCCCGAATTAGAATTGGTATTGGTCCTGGAAGGATACGGTAAACGAATCATCGGCGATAAGATAGAGCCCTTCGAGTCGGGTGATATGGTGTTCATCGGTTCAAACGTTCCGCATATATGGTTGAGCGATCCCGCATTTTACCGGGAAGATTCGAGCCTCCAGTCCAAGGTCATCGTCACCTATTTCAACCCCGGTATCTTCCAGCAGATGTTCGATTCCGTGAAGGAGTTCGAAGGCATCAAAGAAATGATCGCACAGGCGTCGAAGGGTATCAAGATATTCGGCGAGACGAAGAAGATCATTGCCGAGAAACTCTTGAGCCTCACGTCTGCCAAAGGTTTTGAGAAGGTAGAAGCGCTTCTGAGGATCATGCACCTCATCTCCATTTCGCTTGAGAAGAGCTTTATTGTGAACAACGAAGTGAATGAATTCGGGTCGCAAAATTCCGACCGGCTGATCAACGTGATCAACTTCATTAAGAATAATCTCCACGAACAGATATCCCTGAAGCAGGTCGCCGACATCGCCTGCATGACCGAACAGTCGCTGTGCCGTTATTTCAAGAAGCGAACGAAAATGAGCTTCTCACAATATCTTCTCGATCTTCGCATGGCCAATGCGCGCAAGATCCTGATCGAACTGGACAAGCCGATCTCCGATATCGCTTACCTGTGCGGGTACAATTCGAGTTCGCATTTCTGCAAGGTGTTCCGGGATCATACCGGCCAGAGCCCGTACCAGTATAAGGCGGGAATCAAGAAAGAAGCGGTCAAATAATTAAACACTCCACAGGAGTCCTTTGGACAAAGAAACGGGACAACGAACACAAGGTTCGACCCGGACACATCTTCAATTTTACTTTTAATTCCTGACTTTGAATTTCTAGCCTGTATTCAAACCGGACAGGAGCTGTTTCGAAAATGGATAGTGCTCCATTGATTTGCAAAATGAATGCTATTTCAGTTATCCAGGCTTCACATGCAGCAAAATCGAAATCTCTTGTTAACCGTCAGTACCTTCTCGTGATTTAAACTCTGGAGAATTGAAGCAGGCTATCGTTGAGAAAACCTAACATCCAGTGATTCAAACAAAGTTCTTTCGAAATCTTAATCATAAAACCTTCTTATGTTTGGATAATAGTTACTTCGTAAGATTGGTGAAAATTCTCTAAATCTGAATCACAACTGACAATAAAAAATCGAAAGAAAAAAGAGAAGTAATAACCCAAACAAATACTTTTTTGATGCCTTAAAGGTAGCTCTCGCAGGTCGGTGTACTTTCAGAGGCCACCGCTTCGGATGGATCGGGATCAACGGTACAAAAGCGTCGGGTTGCTAAGTTTTTTAGCTTATTTCGGAGCACAATAACAAGGGGAGTTAGTACTAATTGGCACATTATTTACTAAGAATAGTACTGCATTTACTAATAATTTGTAACTTTACAACATCGGCGGCGGGCCTCTAGAGGCTCCCCAACGACAAAGACTTAAGCAGGACCTCACGGGGTCCTGTTTGTTATTTCAGGAGGTCAAAGATTCTGCGGCTTATTATTTCTTCTTTCGAAAGCCGGTAGAAATGGCGATTGTAAAAAAGTAATATCTCTTTGATCATCGCATTCCCGGTCACCCCGCTTCGCAATCCATCGATCAGCGTTTTTCTTTCAATATTGGAGACGATATCAACGACCAGACGGGACGCCTGCTCGGAGCCTCCCTTAATGCGGTTGGCAATGGTATCGGGATTTTTACTGGTAATACATTTCAGGTCAGCCTTTAAAATGATATGGTCCCGGATAAGGAAAACGTCAAATTTTTTATCGGCACGTCCGAACATGCCGGCAGGTGCAAATAATACATCGTAATTCTTTTGCGTAAGAGCTTTGGCCGTTTGAAGTTCATGACGATGCTCCAACGTCTCTTTCTCTGCAAGAACAGTGCGGCCCGTAGAACGCTCACTATGCAA
>DATHKS010000433.1:0-4405 GCA_035488975.1 Chitinophagaceae bacterium
TAAGCTGACCGGATATAAGACGAGGCTGCTCGATACTCGAAAGACAACACCCAATTTCCGGCTGCTCGAGAAGGAGGCGGTGCGAATAGGCGGCGGAGTGAATCATCGGTTCGGGCTCTTCGATATGATCATGCTAAAGGATAATCATATCGATTATTGCGGTGGCATTGAGAAGGCGATCCATAAAGCATACGAGTACACTATCCGGGTAAAACCGGGGCTCAGGATAGAAGTAGAGACACGCAGCCTCGATGATGTGAAGAAGGTGATGGCGGCGGGGCGGGGAAAGGTGTTCCGTATCATGCTCGACAATTTCATGCCTGAACAGATAGAGGAAGCGGTTGCCCTCATCAAGGGGGAGTTCGAGACGGAGGCCAGTGGCGGGATCAACCTGGATAACATTCAACAATACGCGGGCACGGGCGTTGACTATGTGAGTGTAGGCGCTCTGATCCACCAGGCACGAAGCCTCGATCTGAGCCTGAAGGCCGTCATCATTTAATTCAAGCAACGATGAGTAAGAAAAATCAAGCGGACGATAGAGGGTTTGTGTACAGTACCGATCCGAATTTCCATTTCGAACAGGCGGATACGCCGACTGAGACACTATTGCCTGCCAAGCAGAAATTGAAGGTGAGGCTTGATACCCGGCAGCGTGCAGGAAAGGCGGTGACACTGATCGAAGGATTTTCAGGAAAGGCTGAAGACCTGGAAGAACTGGGGAAGAAATTGAAAGCTTTCTGCGGCACGGGCGGCTCGGCAAAGGACGGGGAGATCATTGTACAGGGAGACCAACGGGAGAAGGTGGTGCAATGGCTGGTGAAGAGTGGGTATGGAATGACGAAGAAGAGCGGGTGATTACTGGGGAAGTGGAAAAAAAATATTCAATGCTCAAGAGGCATTCTGAAAGGGAGAGAAGAGGGAGAATGAAATATTCAATATTCAATACGCAATATTCAATGTTCAAGTGCTGTCTCAGCGGGGTCTGGCGTAGCCGACCCCGATGGATCAAGATGTTCTCACACAAGCAAATTTAAAGCTGTCTCAATTAGCAGAGTCTCCATTCATGATAGATGAGTCACTAATGCAGGAACGGCTTTTAATATTCAATATCCAATGCTCAATATCAATGTTCAAGTATCGTGCTATGCGAGGAGGCTGATAGCGGAGTGCTGCTATTCACGACTCACGATTCACGACTCACGATTCACGATTGACGATTCACGTTCACGACTCACGATTGCCGTTCAGCCTTGGAAATTGATCTTCCCATGGCTTCCATCGCAATAGGGTTTGTTTTGAGATGAACCGCAACGGCAGAGGGCCACGGATCCCTTCCGGGTCTCTTCACGCCCATTGCTGTGAATGATCAGGCATTCGGAATTCACCAGCAGCGGGCCATTCGGAGTTACCTGTATTTTTAAGATCGATGCCGCTTCCGACATGACTATATCCTCTTTAGTTCCTGATGTTGAATTCAGGTAATAGCTTAAGGCTCCACTCGGACATTTTCTTACCTGGTCGATGATCTTCGCCGTAGAAGCTCCACTCATTTTGATCCATGGCTTCACTCTTGGGTTGAAGACGTCGATGAGCCCTTTCCAGCAGAGAGTGGAGTGTATGCAGGCCCTGGGCTTCCATACCACCGTGATGTCATCATTAGTATAGTGAAGAGTGTCTTTCGGCATAAAGAGGATTGTTTAGCTATTTACTCATACCGGCCTCTGCAGTGAGCCGCAACCATGGCAATTTACAAAGAACGGACAAGCGGTGGATATGCCGCCAGGATAATCTTATTGACCCTGTGCCTGGCTGTAGGCTTTCTTATCGCCCCATTTGTTAAGTAGTTCCAGTGAGCAAACCTTGAAATTACCGCTGAGACTCACATAGAGCCCGATGATATCCTGTTGATTAAGTGGCGTTCCATCGATGCTTTCGAAACGCACATTGTATTGATTGACGAGGTTCGTGTAAACCGAGCCGGTCGGCCAGACCTGTGTACCGCGATTACTGATGTTGACGAGATTGAATTTAACCCCTGCATGCCGCTGGCATTTAAAGGCGATCACTTCGGGTTGTTCATGGCTTTCGATAAAGAGATCCACGCCGCCAATGGTCTCATCGTCTCTTTCGAGGGACATCATCATCGAGTTGTGTTCGAGCTTGAAGGGTGCTGGTGTGCCGGGTTTATTGGCGAGTATTTCCTTTGCACCTACTTCAGGCTTCTTTCCAAAATTTCCTATGATCGCATCGGCGAAGCCCGTGGTATTGACGGCCGGTATGGATTTATCGCCAAAGTCGCCGGTGTGGATGCCATTTTCCAATGTATAAAGCAATGCATTCTCGATAACGGCGGCGTTCTCCGTAAGGCCGACATGCCGGAGCATCGCAATGCCGCTTAGCAGAAGTGCTGTGGGGTTCGCTATGTTCTTTCCCGCAATGTCCGGCGCGGTGCCGTGAACGGCTTCGAAAATGGAGATATGGTCGCCGATATTCGCGGAAGGTGCGAATCCCAATCCTCCGACAAGGCCTGCACACAGATCACTGACGATATCACCCTGGAGATTGGTGAGTACAACCACATCGAAGAGATCGGGCCGTGTTACCAGTTTCATGCATAGATCGTCGACAATGATATCGTCTGCCTTCAGATCGGGATATTCTTTGGAGACCTCGTAAAAACAATCGAGGAAGAGTCCATCGGTCAGTTTCATGATATTGGCCTTGTGGCCGCAGGTAATACGCCGCGTCTTCTTCTGCCTGGCCATTTCGAATGCATAGCGGATCACCTGGAGGCTTCCCGGGCGTGTGATGAAACGACGGCTGAGCGCCACATCGTGCGTCAGCATATGTTCAATACCGCCATAAGTATCCTCGATATTCTCACGAACGATGGTTATATCGATGGGTATGCCGGCGTTGCTAAAAACAGTATCCACTCCGTGGAGGCTTTGGAAGGCGCGTTTATTTGCAAAGGTGTTCCAGGTCTTGCGGGCGGTGACATTTATACTCTTGACTCCTTTGCCTTTGGGGGTTTCCATGGGTCCTTTGAAGAGGAGGCCGAGTGATTCGATCGTCTGCTTTGCCTCGGGAGTCATCCCATTGTTGAATCCTTTGTCGAATACCCATTTCCCCATATCCACGAATTCGTATTCAAGGGGGGTATTGTTGGCCTTGATGATCCTCAAAACGGCTTCCATGATCTCGGGGCCTATGCCATCCCCCTTCGCTACAGCTATCTTCATACTGGAAATATTGGTAAGAGTGTGTTGAAGCCGCAAATTTACGCGTTGCCTGTTAAAATCCGGTAAGATTTACTCCCCTCAGGCTTTTTCGTTATTTTTACTGAAACTGTTTCGTATGAGCAGCATCATTTCAGAAGGCGTACAGGTGAGTGTGGAGACTTTCTATCAACCGGATTACAGTAACCCGGTGCAATCGGAATTCATGTTTGCTTACCGCATCACTCTTGAAAATCACAATTCATTTCCCATAAAACTTCATCGCCGCAACTGGCAGATCTTCGATAGCAACGGCAGCCACCGCGAGGTGGAAGGTGAAGGCGTTGTAGGGGTACAACCTACCATACAACCTGGAGAAAGCTACCAGTATGTGAGCGGGTGTAACCTGCGCACCGAGATGGGGAAGATGAAGGGCACTTACCAAATGGAGAACCTGGACAGCAAACATATGTTCCAGGTGGATATACCCTCATTCGAGATGATCGTTCCAATGAAGAACAATTGAGACCCAGGTTGTGAATTGATTGTTTCCCGCTTCCGCCAAAAACTCTCAGACATTTATCTTTTTCGTTCTTTCTCTCATTAGGGCGATGGCTTCCTCACGGCTTGAAAACATTTCATTGATGTTAACGAGATTGTCGGCAAGTTTATCGTACCGCTTCATAAGAAGGTATGTGAACACATGCAGGTAATGAATGCCATCGAAGACAATGGCCTTGTTCCTCGCGAATTCATCCTTTCGTTTCATCAATTCTCCCGGCATTTCCGTGTAGTGCATTCCAGGCCTTAGGTGATGAATAATATGATACCCATCGTTCCAGCAGATCTGGTTGTATTTCGTATTGATACAGTTGACGGAATTGGTGTAGAGGTTGCCGGGATCGGAACTGTCAATGAAGGAATGCTGTGTCCAGTTGCCGAGCATCATCACCAGTCTTGCAAATAGCAGGGGGACGATGAATACGAGCAGCGTCGCCTTCAGGTTTACGAAGCACATGCCAATGCAAAAGGCCATGTACAGGAATTCACCCAGGGAGAAACGCACATAGAGCTTCCTGCGTTTGCGGTGATAGAGATAAAGAAGTGTATCCCTGACACCGACGAGCATGAACCTGAAGAAGTACACGAGGAAATGCCGGAGGCTGTCACGCTGGTATCCCATT
>DATHKS010000434.1:0-2345 GCA_035488975.1 Chitinophagaceae bacterium
CGAAAGGGGTAAAGGTTGTCAAGCCTTACCTGAGATATACGCCACAGCCTAATATTTAAGAATGTTGACGCCGGACCTTATAAAAGAGATTGAGAGCAGTTCATTGCCCGAAGCCATCAGCATGGTGGCGGACCTGTTTCCCGGGAAGACGGTATTCTCCTCTTCTCTTGGACAGGAAGACCAGCTGTTGACCGATATTATTTTCAAGAACGACCTGCCTGTAAAGATCTTTACGATCGACACGGGCAGGTTGTTTTATGAAACCTATGACCTGCTCGACAGGACGACCGCGCGGTACAAGAAACCGATACAGGTCTATTTTCCCGAGGCGGGTGATGTTGAAGAGTTCGTAGCCGCGAAGGGGATCAACAGCTTTTACGAGTCTGTAGACAATCGTAAATCCTGCTGTTTCATTCGCAAGGTAAAGCCATTGAACCGCGCCTTGCAGGGAGCTGCAGTATGGATCACGGGACTCCGCTCAGAACAATCGGATAACCGCAAGGCGATGCCGATGATTGAATGGTCGGAGGAGAAACAATTGTACAAGTTCAACCCTCTTATCAACTGGACCTATGATGAGATGCTGGATTATATAAGAGAATTCAATGTTCCATACAATCATCTTCATGACAAGGGATTCATCAGCATTGGATGTGCCCCCTGTACCCGCGCAATAGAGCCGGGTGAGGATGCCAGGGCCGGTCGCTGGTGGTGGGAAGGATCCCAGAAGGAATGCGGACTGCATACAGAAAAGGTGAGTAGTAATAGATAAGTTTTTTTGCCATAGAAGTCTACCTGTTAAGTAGACAATAAAGAAGAAAATAATATGAATGAGTATCATTTGAATTACCTGGAGGAGCTGGAAGCAGAGAGCATACACATCTTTCGCGAGGTAGCGGCCCAGTTCGAGAGGCCGGCGCTGTTGTTCAGTGGCGGGAAGGATTCGATCGTGATGGTGCACCTCGCCCGCAAGGCATTTGCCCCCGGCAAGATCCCATTTCCCCTGGTGCATATCGATACGGGCCATAATTTTCCGGAGGCGCTGGATTTCCGTGATCTCCTCGCTTCACAGGTCAAGGCCGACCTGGTAGTGCGCAAGGTGGAAGACACGATCAGAACGAGAAAACTTACAGAACCCAAGGGAAAATTCGCGAGCCGTAACCAGCTACAGACCTATACGCTGCTTGACACGGTTGAGGAATTCAAGTTCGACGCCTGTATCGGCGGCGCGCGGCGCGATGAGGAAAAGGCGCGTGCGAAGGAACGCATCTTCTCCATCCGCGATGAGTTCGGCCAATGGAATCCAAAGCTTCAGCGCCCCGAACTTTGGAACACCTACAATGGCAGGATCCATAAAGGAGAGAATGTTCGCGTATTCCCGATCAGCAATTGGACGGAGCTCGATGTCTGGAACTATATCCGGAAGGAAAATATCCAGCTGCCTTCCATCTATTTCGCGCATGAGCGAAAGGTGATCGCTCACGAAGGGCAATTGGTGGCGGTCTCGGATTTCGTACGGATCGATGAAACGGATACCGTGCTGACGAAGAGGGTCAGGTACCGCACCGTCGGTGATATGACCTGTACCGCCGCGGTAGAGTCGAATGCTGCCACGCTCGATGATGTGATAAGCGAGATCATCTCGACACGCATCAGTGAAAGAGGAGAGACTCGTATCGACGATAAAGTGACCGAAGCGGCAATGGAAGACAGGAAAAAGAACGGGTATTTCTAGGTTGATAATAACATCAGGCGAATTGATCTAACAGGGGAATCCTTTTGATTTTTGCATTTTTACTTTATACTAATATGGATCTATTACGATTTATAACCGCAGGAAGCGTCGATGACGGAAAAAGCACCCTTATCGGGCGTTTGCTTTATGATAGCAAGAACATCCTTATCGATCAGCTGGAGGCATTGGAGAAACAGACCAAGAACAAGGCTGCCGGTTCCATAGATCTTGCCTTACTCACCGATGGGCTGCGCGCCGAGCGGGAGCAGGGCATCACGAGCGATGTGGCCTACCGGTATTTCACGACACCGAAGCGCAAGTTCATCATCGCCGATGCGCCGGGCCATGTTCAATACACGCGTAACATGATCACGGGTGCATCTACCGCAAACCTTATCATCATCCTCGTGGATGCGAGGCAGGGTGTAGCGGAACAGACGCGCCGGCATTCGATCATCGCTTCACTACTGAAGATCCCGCATGTAGTAGTCGCCATCAACAAGATGGACCTGGTTGAATACTCCCAGGATGTGTACAACAATATCGTGATCGATTATGCGGAGGTTGCAAAGAAACTGGGCCTCACCGATGTGACTTACATTCCCATCAG
>DATHKS010000435.1:0-4197 GCA_035488975.1 Chitinophagaceae bacterium
CATGTTCAGACGTTTCGAATTTGACGTGACGGATGTGGTGCTCCCGGGGAAAAATAATGTACTGGCCGTAAAACTGGATAAGATGCCTGATGAACTGCTGCCTTATCTCGTTGGATCGGATGGGAAGAACAGTGGCTTCGGTACGGATTACTATTTCCTCAATGCCATCAATAAGACACGGCAGATACTAAAAGACCTGAAGACCTCCACCAATCTCGGCTGGGATTGGGTGACCAATATCTGGACGATGGGCATCTGGAAGGATGTTCGTCTCGAGACCACGGGGTCCTCGAGGATACAATGGACACAGGTGAAAACGAAATTATCCAATGCATATAAGAATGCAACCGTCTCCGTCAGGCTCGGGGTAAATACAGCAGGTGGCGGCGGCGCAGGTAAATTGAAACTGCGGTTGAGAGGAAATGGTGCAGATAAACAAAATATTACCAATGTTAGTTTAACGGAAGGCGACAACGCCGTAACAGCCGAGATACAATTGCAGGATCCGGCACTCTGGTGGCCGAACGGCCAGGGCGCACAACCGCTCTATACGATAGAGTCCGTGTTGCAGGCGGGGGATGGAACACCACTGGACTCCGTGTCTACGCGTTTCGGCATACGCGAGATCACCTGGGGTGAGGTAGATGGCGCGCCGACAAATGTACCGCAGGATGCAACGAAGGCACCGGGACTCAGCCGGCCGAACAGGATCTATATAAATGGAAGGCCCATCCGGATGATGGGCTGCAACCTGGAACCTCCCGATCTTCTGCCGGGCAGTATAACAGAAAGCGGACGGAAACTTTTCGAACTCGCGCAGGCTGCACACATCAACGCATTCCGTCTATGGGGCGGTAGCGTCCTGCCGGAGAAACTATTTGATTTGGCAGACGAGAAGGGCATCATGCTCATCGAGGAAATTCCATTGGTGAATTCATCGCCCGAACAGGACAGCGTATTCGTCAACAATCTCACCATTACTACGCGGAGTATCGTCAGGCAGGTGAGGAACCATCCCAGCATCATGGAGTGGTCGGGCGGCAATGAAATGGCCTGGTGGACTGGCCTCGATCATAAGGCGCTCAAGGCAATTGAGAAAACGATCGGTGAAGAAGATGGCCGGTTGTTCCGCGCCACGAGTCCCGTGCAGGGCGACCGGCATGGCCGTTATTTCTATCTGCCATCCAACTACGATTATTATAATGATATGACCATGACGGAGCATTGGGGAAAAGGCCCGATGATGCGATCAACTGAATACGGCGCGGAGAGTCCGGCCAATCTCGAGGTCTGGCAGCGTGACATCCCTATCCCCGACCGGTGGCCATTCAACCCCGAGAAGGATGGAGAGAAGCGGACCATGGTGCGCAAGAATATCTCCTTCGCCATGGGCGAGGACTGGTGGCTCGGAAAGAGTGTGATCAGGTCGTTGTTCGGAGAGCCGAAGAGCCTGGAGCAAATGATACAGGCAGGACAATTCATCGGGGCCGAAGGAGTACGACTTGCCTCCGATGCATTTCGCCGGCGCGGTGGGAAACTGGGCGGCATGTTTACCTGGGTGTTCAATGAAGCGTGGTCGAATGGCGCCGGTTCCTATCATGTCGATCATGATGGCATTCCGTTGATGAACTATTATTTTGAAGCAGATGCGCTCAGTCCCGTCGCCATCTCGTTAAAATATTTCTCCATCACCTATCATCGCACAAAAGGGATCAATACGGAACTGTGGCTTACGAGCGACCTCCCAGGAAAATCCAGGGACCTCACATGGCAATACACGGTGCGCACCAGCGATGGCCAGGTAGTAGGAAAGGGAGAGGGCAAGACAAGCCTCGCGCCGCAGCAGGCAATGAAGGTAAAAGACATCCACATTGATCCGCCGGCCAATCTCGGACCCGTATTCGTGGAGCTGAAGGTGAAGGATGCTTCAAGAGTATACAGTGAGCGCATTCATGTCTTCGGTCTCGATGGCGTCGGCAGCGTATTCTCCGGGCTGTTGAACAATGTTTCGTCCAATGGCAGGTCCGCAAGCGTGCCCGCTACCAAGAGTCCGGCAGTTCCTGAAAACTTTGCCTTCGTATCCAATGGAGCAAAGCCCGCAACAGCCACTAGCACGCGTCGTGACGCAGCATTCAATGCAGTGTTCATCAACGATGGCAAGTATGGCAATCAGAGCGCCTGGGCGCCCGATACTGCGCAATCGTATTTTCAAATAGACCTGGGGCAGGAACGCACCATCGGCAGATACAGGATCGGCCGTGATCGCACTGGTGAAGAAAAAGATAGATCTATTGGCACGCTGAAGATCGAGACCTCGCAGGATGGCAAGGTATGGTCGTCTGCCTTCGAATATCCCGGCTTCGCAGAGATGCCGGCCTATACACCCCGCAGCACCGTCGAGGTATTGACAACGCCAATCAAGGCACACTATGTAAGAGTGAAACTCGGTGAAGGGGCCGTTGATGAATTTGAAGTATATGCGCCCTTACTATCTGCGCCGGCGGGCCTGCCCATGGCACGCGTGGAAGATCTCCCGGACTATATCGTTCCCGTTAAAAGGACGGTACTCTCGGCGAACGCTGTCGTTCTATCGCAAAAAAATGGAGAGAGTCTGAAAATAACCTTGAAGAATACGGGAAAAATGACTGCGCTCTTCTCGAAGGTAGAGCCTCTGCTCGTTCACAGACTGGACTTACTGATGAGCAATAATTTTATCATTGTCCCACCCGGCGAGAGCAGGGATATCATTATAAGGAAAGCGGTCAACTCCACCGAAGAGCTAAGCCTGTTGCAGACGGGCTGGAGAATAAAAACCTGGAATGCAGGGGATGTGATCATCCAGCCTTCCGCGGATCTGCTTTTCTCTTTCGGAAGAGCGGATGTCATGAGCCAGGAGTTCCAGGGTGCTGATGTCAATGACACTGCAGCATTCGGTAAATATAATATCGCGGTGACCGGCAATAATCCGGACGCTACGCATATTCCATGGATTGTTACGCCGGAGTCGACACTGACCAGTCTCATTACCATACCGGCCTCAGCGGCCACACAGGGTGCGCGGCTATATATCCGGACCGCAGATCAATCCTCTTCGGCTTCCAGTATTGCAGTAGAGATAAATGGCAAACGTTTCTTGCTGCCACTTCCTGCCGGCCTGGGTAAGCAGGATAGAATACCCTATCAACTCGCTTATCCCTATACCGCGACGATCGATATCCCCGCAAGCGTGCTTGTGAAAGGGGAAAATAATATTAAGATAAGAACGGAGAAGGGCTGGTTCACCTGGGATGCCTGTGAGATGATCCAACTAAAAAATAATAAGTAGATAATAAAATATGCCTTATGAAAATGATGAAGCGATTACTATGCGCCGGCCTGTGCGTTGTTCTCTGCCTCCCTGCCTGTAAGAAACACAATTATTCGCTGGATGACAACGGTCCTTTCCAGGCGCCCGAGGCGCACCTGGCCTTCGAACCCAAACGCGGCATCACCATCGACCGGCAATATCATGCCGTACCAGATCCCATGTACATACTTCCTTCCGAGATCGCGCTGATCAAGCAGATGGGATTCGGATTCGTAAAACTGATCGCGAACCCGGAGGTTCATAAGATGGGAGCGAAAGCCATCAACATGATCCAGATCGACAGGATGGTCAACCTGGTGATGGACCAGGGGCTACCCGTTGTATTGACCATACATCCCGAGCCCGAATTCAAGTATGCCTCCTTCGGCTCCGAGGCCGAGTTTGAAAACGTTCTTAAATGGTATGAAGACTTTGCGCGTTATGTCGCTTCACGCTGGCCGCCCGAGAAGCTCGCGTTCCAGATGATGACCGAACCATTTGGCGATAGCCCGGACCCGACGGCCTGGAATTACTGGAACAAATTGCAGCCGCGCATGTGGGCGGCTGTCCGGCGCGGCATGCCAAAGCACACGCTTATCCTCAGCGGATCTTCCGTAGGAACGATAGAGGGTGTGACAAAGACGGAACCCGTCGACGATGCGAACGTGATGTATGCCTTCTCTCACTACGAGCCCTTCGTCTTCACATTGCAGGGCGCGTACTGGCCGGGCTTCCAGGATACCTATATGAACTTCATCCGGCATGTTCCCTATCCTTCAAGCGCGGATATCGTTGCGCAGCGATTGCCCGATGTACTGATGGATGTTCCGGATGCACTGAAACCGGAAGCG
>DATHKS010000436.1:0-2908 GCA_035488975.1 Chitinophagaceae bacterium
GACCTGCTTGATTATAACTTCAAGGTTAAAACAATACTTTAAAAGTCAAAAGTCAAAAGTCAAAAGTAAAAAGGGTGTCCTAAAACAGGAATATCCTTGTGCACTTTGTGAAATCCTTGTGTTCCCCGTGGTTAATATTCAATTGTAAACAACTTTTATTCAAAAAAGTTCAACCACAGAGTGCACAAAGAAATGCACACAAGGACACAAGTGTTTTCCGATAACACGCCATCATTGTCACATTGTCAAATTATCAAATTGTCACATTGTTTTCGCTTATTTTTGCAACTCACTTTTTAGTCTATGGTACACTTCGAAAAATTTACACTTGCCAACGGCCTTCGTGTGATAGTTCACCGCGATGAATCGACGCCAATGGCAGTCATGAATATAATGTATGATGTTGGCGCCCGCGACGAGGACCCTGCACAGACCGGCTTCGCGCATCTTTTCGAACACCTGATGTTCGGCGGCTCCGTCAATATTCCCAATTACGACGAACCCCTGCAGATGGCGGGCGGAGAGAATAATGCATATACCACCAACGACCTCACTAATTATTATATACAACTGCCTGCGGAAAATCTCGAGACGGCATTCTGGCTCGAGAGCGACCGCATGCTCTCACTCGCCTTCGGTGAAAAAAGTCTCGACGTGCAACGCAAAGTGGTGAGCGAGGAGTTCAAGGAACACTATCTCGCCAAGCCCTATGGAGATGTCTGGCATAAGATGCGCGAACTCGCTTATAAGACACATCCCTATCGATGGATGACCATTGGCAAGGAGCTGTCACATATCGAGAACGCGAAACTCGACGATGTCAAGGCATTTTTCTTCAAATACTACAGGCCCGTCAATGCCATCATGGTCCTCGCGGGCAATGTGACCGTGGAGAAGGTGAAGGAGTTATCGGAGAAATGGTTCGCCAATATTCCCGCCGGTGAAAAGTATGAGCGTAATCTTCCACAGGAGCCCGCACAGACCGAACCGCGCAAGCTGGAAGTGAAGGCGAAGGTACCTGTAGATGCCTTTTATAAGACCTGGCATATCTACGCACGGCTGGATAAAAGATATTTTATTGTTGATCTTCTCGGCGATATACTCGGAGGTGGCGGCTCTTCCCGCCTGCATCAATCCCTGGTGAAGGAGAAGAAACTCTTCATCAATATAGAATGCTATCATTACGGCAGCTCGGATGCCGATCTCCTCTGCATCGAAGGTAAACTCGTGAAAGGCGTTACCATGCAACAGGCGGAAGAAGCAATCGATATCGAGCTGGAGAAGATGAAGAATGAACCCGTAACGGAGAATGAGTTGCAGAAGGTAAAGAACAAGACCGAAAGCACGATGGCCTTCGAGGACATGACCGTAATGAACCGCGCCAATAGCCTCGCCTATTATGAATTACTGGGTGATGCCGAATGGATGAATACGGAACTCGAGAAGTATGCGGCCGTTACCGCCGAAGATATTCAATATGAGAGCCGCAACATCTTCGTTCCGGCCAACAGCAACACCCTCTATTATTTGTCGGATAATAATAATTGATTTGAAAAAGAAAGATACATCCATCCTGCAACGGAAGAAGGCGCCACCCATAGTGGATGCCGTCAATTTCAACCTGCAGTTGAAGCCCTACCAGAAATTGACCCTGAAGAATAATGTAGACGTTTACACCGTCGATGCCGGTACGGAAGATGTTCTGGCAATAGAATGGGTCTTCTTCGCCGGTAATTCCTATGAAGAAAAGAATCTCGTAGCCGCATCCGCGAATTTTCTGTTGAAGAACGGGACCAGCAACAAGACCGCCTTCCAGATCAATGAACATTTCGACTACTACGGTTCCTTCCTCAACCGCTCCTGTTATAATGAGACGGCGACCATTTCCTTACATTCTCTTACAAAACACATCGGCGAGCTCCTGCCCGTGGTTCGGGAAATGATCTCGGATTCTATAATGCCCGAGGAAGAACTGTCCATCTACCAGCAGAACATGAAGCAAAAGCTGAGGGTGAGCCTGAAGAAGAGCGACTTCGTTGCAAGCCGGCTGATCGATGTCTATCTCTTCGGTGAAAATCATCCGTACGGCAAGTTCAGCCGGGCGGAGGATTTCGATGCGCTTAAACGAGAGGAACTCATCACGTTCTATAAAAAATATTATCAGCAGGGTAAGCTGATCATTTTCGCCGCGGGTCGTTTACCTGCTAACCTGGAGCAATTGCTCAATGATAGCTTCGGCGATCTTCCCAATAATTCCAATTTGCCCATACCCGCAGTGACATCGCCGTCTGCGGAGAAAAAATTCAGGGTCATCAATGACGAGAGCGGCGTGCAGGGTTCTATCCGCCTCGCACGACCTTTCCCCAACCGGCATCACCCCGACTTCCAGAAAGTGCAGGTGTTGAATACGCTCTTCGGGGGCTTCTTCGGATCGCGACTGATGGTGAACATCAGGGAAGATAAAGGCTATACGTACGGAATTCATAGTTATCTCCAGGCCCACGTGCATGAGTCGGCATGGATGGTAAGCACCGAAGCAGGCCGCGAAGTATGCGAGGCGGCGATCAGCGAGGTGTACAAGGAGATGAAGGACCTGCGGGAAGAACTCGTGGAAGAAGACGAGTTATTGCTTGTCCGGAATTTCTTAATGGGAGGAATACTCGGCGACCTCGACGGGCCATTTCATATCATCGCACGCTGGAAGAATATTATTCTGAACGACCTGGAACACGATCATTTTTATAAGACCATCGACACTATAAAATCTGTCTCTGCCATCGAGCTCCAATCGCTTGCGCAGAAATACCTCAACCCGGATGACTTCTATGACCTGGTGGTAGTATGACGATCACAGTTCGTCGATCACCTGTAGCCTCTTCTTAAGCAACCGCCCGGGCTGGAACCGCTT
>DATHKS010000437.1:0-3855 GCA_035488975.1 Chitinophagaceae bacterium
CACGATCTCCAGCCTCGTATAGGCTTTTTTGAACCGGTTAACCAAATATTTGAATTCTTCCACAGAAAGAGGAAAATGATCGTTGAGCTGAAGGCGATCGTCCTCGAAATGATACATCCAATGCAACGGCTCCTTTTTCAATATGCTTTCCATGCATTCTTCCAGCGCCGCCTTTGCATTCTCGTACCGGTGATCAGGATGAAACTCATCGTACACATATGCCTGTATCATCCCGGCTATCCTTAGATCGTCGATCTCTTCCTTGAATAGCTCCTCTATGGTGAACCGGTACAATTCCCGCGAGGACACATTGGGACTGCATACGCCCAGGCTTATCCCATTCTTGTACAGGAACGCAGAGAGCTGCTCCCAGGCCTCGTCCATATTCTCCTCCGCAATCGCGGCTACCGGGATGAATTGTTCCGGCTTTCCCAGTCTATCGAAGACCGTGATCCGTTTGCAGGCTTCGAACTGGTTCTCAAACTCGATGATATTATTCAGAAACGCGTTTTCCAATCCGGGGTCGAGGCCTCCCGGATCTCCGTGACTGAACTCGGCACCCCGCTCCAGCATGAGTTTCATTTTTAAAAATTCATTTTCTGATCTAAGGCGTTCCTCCTCGTTAAAAGAACCAATTGTTTCGGACATAGTTGACAGGTTTAATTTTTTATACACGGATCCGTTTTGATCCAAACTCATTCTAAATGTATAATCACCCTGTTCTGTGACCAAGATCAAAAAACAAAATCTTATCGGTTAAAACAACCTCCCTTGTTCCCCGGGTCTCCGGAAGATAGTGGTATCCAATTCCCATCGCTCCTGGTTCATGTGGTATAGCTTTCCATATTTCTTATACTGTTGCCCGATCATTTGCGCAATGCTTCCTTCTCCCCGCATCCTCACACCCCAGCGCGTATCATTCACCTGGCCATCATGACTCTGCTCGATGAGGTGCCAGACCTTGTCGGCCCTATCAGGAAAATTTTTGAAAAGCCAATCATGGAAGAGAAATTTAATGGCGCCATTCAGCCTTATGAATGTATATGCCGTAAAAGTCGCGCCCGCATCCGAAGCGGCCTTCATGATCCTCTGCATCTCATGATCGTTCAACCCTGGTATCATCGGCCCCATCATCACGCCCATGTGAATGCCCGCCTTACTCAATTCCTCTATCACCTTCAATCGCTGCGTGGCCGTGGTGGTGCGCGGTTCCATTACACGTCGCAGATCTTCATTAAAGGAAGTAATGGACACCATTGCCGAGACCAATTTTTTCTTGGCCATTTCCTGCAGCACATCCTTGTCCTTGATGATCCACGCATTCTTGGTAAGGATACCCACCGGTTGATTGAATTCATTGCAGACTTCGAGCAGGCTCCGCGTAAGACGATATTTCTGTTCGGCTGGCTGGTAGCAATCCGTATTACCGCTCAGCATGATCGGCATCACTTCCCATTTGGGATGCATGAGCTGCTTGCGCAGCAATTGCGCCGCATTCTTCTTAACGATGATCTTCCTTTCGAAGTCGAGTCCCGCACTGTATCCCCAATACTCGTGCACGTTGCGGGCATAGCAATAAATGCAGCCGTGTTCGCAGCCGGCATATGGATTCATGCTATAGGACATGCCCACATCAGGGCTTTCGACCTTATTAACGATGGTGCGGGATTCCTGCTCGAGATATTGCGTAGGCGAATTATCCTCTGACCAGTCATCGATGCCCTCAATATGCTCGCGAGTATTTTCATTTTTAAGGAACCGGTTCTTCGTATTGAATTGCGCACCGCGGCCCTGCAAATACTGCTGCGACTCTTCCTTATCTTTTGCAGTGATCTTGAAATGGTCCTGCTGGAGTTTTTTCGACATACAAATTGTTTAATAGTTACGGATGTTGGGAGAAGGAATTAGTCCTCATTCGAGATGAACTACTGCCCAATAGGGATAGTTAAGGTATCAGCCTAATTCCTTATTCCAAATTCCCAATTCCTTCTCCATCCCCTAAATACCTTTTTCAAATCAGAAACAACTCCCCCTGCTTCGTTGCAACAGGAAGGTTCTCGAATTTGAACGTGGCCGCGGTTCGATATTTCATTTCACCGGTGGCCCTCTTCAGCAGTACCATGCTGTCTGCAATGAAACGCCCCGTGAAGTGACGCTGGTTGTATTCCAGCCAGGCCTTCTCATATTGCCAGGGCAAAAGCTTTCTTGCAATCGTCAGGTGCGGCTCCAGGATGAAATGAGGTTTGTTATCCTCGTTGAGTTTCATCAGCCGCTGCGTATCGGTGCGGATGGTCTTCACCAGGTCCTGCACCGGCACCTTGGTCGGGATATTGATATAGATGGTATGAGAGGGAAAACTCCCGAAGTCCTTCAATTCTACCTTGAAGGGATGTTGCGCCATCGCGATATGCCTCAGGCGGTTCAGGATCCGCTCCTCCATCATATCATATTGCAGGAATTGAGTCAACGTCACATGCGGCCTTCCCCATTTGGCCTGGTCGCATTGGTAAGTTGCTGCAAATTCTTCCTTCACCTTTTTTATCCGGTTCCATAACTCCTCGTGCGGAGTGAGTACCAGGAGATATTCGTTGGTGTTGTAGCCGGGTATTGTTTTAAGAATGGGTTTCATATTCTTTGATTTTATTTAGTAATTGATCCATCATGGTTGTAAATGGAAGACAGCTACCTCTCTGCAGGGATCGAGGCCGTTGCTTCGCCGGAGCAGCACGAGCCGCTCGATATTGAATGAGACATTGAATTCCTTTCCCGCATATTCCCTGATCGCTATTTCATATACTCCCTCCTCCAGGTCACGCGCGATAGTGAGATGCGGATAGCTTACGAATTTCGCCGGCGGACATCCATTGCTCGTGATATACGAATCGATGGGCTTCAACTGCAATGCCAGGTGTTTGAAAGGCGATGGATCCTGAACACGCAGGAACACGGTATGCAGAGGATACCCGCTATAATTATTCAGCATGACGGAAAAACTCTTCTGTTCGCCCACGATGCGCTGCATCCAACGCACCATGGTATCTTCCATTTCTTCCCTGGCAAAAAAATTGGAGATGGTGATACCCGGCTTCCCCCCAACGGTATCACTACGCAGGTAATGTCTATTGAATACCTCCTTTTCTTCCATTATTTTTTGCATTACTTCCCTGCACGGCGCGGCAATGAGCAGATAGTCGATAAGGCCCGTCCGCGAAAGACATCCTGGTTCTTTTTGTTTCAAATGGGACGACATACTTGGACCGATCATTTTTTTAGTATAAATTTACTAAATATTTTAGTATTTGCCAATCCATACACAGTTTTATTTTTCACCTTTTAATTAATTATCATGGAAGAGGATTTTTATGGATCGGCTTACCGGGGATCCAGGAACGCCAACCAGAAGGAGCCCAGGGCCCGCCGCGCATCGGGATTCGGCGGCATGATCGACGACTCGATGGGGCATGAGTTTGACCTGAATGAACAACTCGTGATCAATAAACCCGCAACCTTCTTCCTTCGCATGAAAGGAGACGCCATGACCGGCGCAGGCATCAACGATGGGGATCTGCTGATCATTGACCGGAGCATCAAGGAGAGTAATGGGAAAATAATCGCGACCGCTGTGGATGGTGAACTACTGGTGCGGCGCTTTCAGAAAACATTCAACAGGGTGGTGCTGGAGCCGGAGAATAAGAAGTATAAATCAATTGAGATAGGTGAGTTCAATACGCATATGACCTGGGGTGTGGTGACTTGCGTGATTCATGTGTTGGAGCCGGCGCTGAATCTAATTTGAGTTAATGTGCAAATTAGTCAATGTGCAAATTAGCCAATTAGTAAATGTGCCAATTACGG
>DATHKS010000438.1:0-2487 GCA_035488975.1 Chitinophagaceae bacterium
CAAGAAACTCCATCATCCGCCCCAACGATTCAAAGCGGCCATACGAATGGATCGCCTCCTATATCAACCAGGTAGCGCCCCAGGAGAGGAAACCCGTGATCAACTACGCCATCCTCTCTCACTTTCATGAAGATCATATGGGCTCATGGTACGAAGGCGCACCACGGTCAGCGAAAGGAGACTATTTCCTGAGTGGCATTACCGGTATTGGAGAATTGATAACCATTGAAAGACTATTCGATCGCGGATTTCCAGCTTACGACATTCCCTACAACATGAAGGGAAAGGAATACGAAGAAGCGTTGAAGAAAACCCCCGGCGGCGAAAAGTACCGGAAGGGAATGCAAAACTATTTCTCATTCATCGGCCAACGGGAAAAAGAGCATCTGCTGAATGGCAATGTTCACGCGGGAAGCCGCGCGCAGATCGCCTTGCAATATGATCAAAAATCATACACGGGTTTCTATGTCCAGAATATAAAATCCAATGGCATGGTCTGGAATGGAAAAGACACGGGGACATTCAACATATTCCCTCAAATGAAACCGAACGATCCAACCACTTATCCTTCGGAAAATGCATTGAGCCAGGGCATCGTCATTAAGTATGGCGACTTCACCTATTACACCGGTGGCGACATTCCCGGCAACGTTCAATATGGACAATCTTCCTGGATGGATGTAGAGACGCCTGTCTCAAAATCCGTCGGCAGGGTCGACATAGCCACCATGGATCACCATGGCAACCGCGATGCCGTCAATGAGAATATGATCAAAAATCTGCAGCCGCGTGTCTGGATCGAACAGTCATGGTCATCCGATCATCCCGGTCATGAGACACTCATCAGGCTCACGACTCCCTTTCTCTACAATGGACCGCGCGATCTCTTCACCACGAATATGCTGCAACCAAACAGGGATGTGATCGGCCCACTCATTGATAAAAGTTATAAAAGTCAGCAAGGACACATACTCGTCAGGGTATTACCGGGTGGCAAAAGCTACTATGTCATCATTCTCGACGATGCCGTTCCAACACTTGTGGTAAAGGATGTCTTTGGGCCTTACGAGACGAGTCCGAAGTAGGAAGACCTTTGTGCTCTTCGTGAAACCACGGTTCAATACAGGAACCACTAAGTCACGAAGGCACTAAGGAACACAAAGGCTTCGCATGGCACGCATCATTGGCAACCTGAAACCCTGTATTTCATTGTGAAACCGCGGTTCAATACAGGAACCACTAAGGCACTAAGGAACACAAAGGCTCAGCATGGCGCGCATCATTGGCAACCTGAAACCCTGTATTTCTTTGTGCCCCTTAGTGCCTTCGTGTCTTCGTGGTTCAATGTGAAATCAAATCCTACTCTTCTTCTTCAGAAATGCCGCTACTTCATCGATGTGATCTGTGTTGATGAAATCGACACCGAGCCGCTCCAGCGTGATCCAAGCCGCAGGCGTATCGGGCGCCGCCCAGAAACGAACGGTCTTACCCAGCGCATGCACCCTGGCTATTTCACCGGCAACCACCAGGCTGTCTGGTGACGGCAACGGGCCGGAGCCATTCCATTTTGTGAACTGCTGGAGCGGCGCACTGATCATCGCGATCTTCTTCAAGGCAGCGGCGCTATAGTCTACCCCCGGAATT
The DNA here is from genome assembly GCA_035488975.1 of Chitinophagaceae bacterium. Lineage (GTDB taxonomy): Bacteria > Bacteroidota > Bacteroidia > Chitinophagales > Chitinophagaceae > DATHKS01. The sequence goes on from DATHKS010000438.1 coordinate 1,645, forward strand.
GCATCGAACTTTATATAAGACGGAAAGTTGACAAAACTATCCGGCGGCGGCCTGTTACCCGAGATCACAATGCTCAGGGACGAAGCCGAGATCAGGGTCGGGAATTTATTCAGTGTTGCGATCAGCGCACGCAATGTTGCAGTGGCCTCCGTCTTGATATCAATCATCAACTGCAGCTTCCTGGCAGGATCCGCATACACCGAACCATGGTTAGCGGAAATTTTACCAGCTAGTGGCTGCAGGTACAGTGAATCGAGCGTGCGTTTCTTCGTCTTCAACTCGGAAGTGGTATGCGCTACCCATAGGCGATCCGAGCCCGGCACCAGGAATATATCCGCTTCGATACTGCCGAATCCCTGGCGGTAGGCCGCATCGAAAGGCTCCGCTTGCTCATAGTCGTTATGCGAATGTGCATTCGACGTGGTATAATGGCTCGGCTGCGCCATCAATCCCGATCCGCAGAAGATGATTAACAGGAAGCAAATATTCTTCTTCATTTGATAAAGATTATAAAAAAAAGATAAAGGTCCCGTTCGCAGGACCTTTATCAAAGATAGATGCTTTTAGAAACTGTATCGCAGGCCGAATTGTAAGGAGTACGGATTCGTATTTTTTGTTAACGTACCTGCATTCGCGTTCACGGAATATTTCCAACTGGTGGTAGCCGGATCGAAGCCGTTTACGTTGTAGAGATTCGTATTGATGACGGACTTATATCCGCCCCATTTATAATTGACGAGGTTCAACACGTTGAAGATATCCGCCCGCAGCGATATCTTATGCGTCTTATAGATGGTAATGTCCTTCGACACACTAAGGTTCCAGTTGAAGCGCCATGGCATG
>DATHKS010000439.1:0-5513 GCA_035488975.1 Chitinophagaceae bacterium
CGACCACTGTCTTCCTGTAGCGGAGATATCGGTTCTCCTGACAAGCCTTGTGAAAAAAGCCGGACTGCAATAATTATTACGCTTTGGAAGAGGATAAAAAAGTAGAGGCGGGGTTTGCCTTCCTCCTCGAAAATAACATCGATTTTGTCAGGTGTAGCGCCCTCTTCTTGGTACATTTATGTGTCCACTTCAGGCAGGTTACCAAAGAAATTCCTCATGAGTCAATCCAACGGTTCGGAAAAGGATATTAATGATATACGGGAGGATAAGAATACACCCGATTTCCTGGTTGCAGGCATTGGCGCGTCTGCCGGAGGTATCACCGCTCTGAAGGATTTTTTTTCGAAGGTGCCGTACAACTCGGGCATCGCCTATGTTGTTATTCTTCATCTTTCCCCGAATCATGACAGCAAACTCACCCAGGTGTTACAGCCGGTCACTACCATGCCCGTGATGCAGGTAATGGATAGTGCCGATCTGAAACCCGATCATGTATATGTAATTTCACCTAATCGCAGCCTGAAGGTAACCGACACCACCATCCTCGCATCAACGGTTCAAAGTGTAGAGGAGAGAAGGGCGCCGGTAGATATCCTCCTGCGTTCGTTAGCCGAATCATTAAAGTCGCGGGCCGTTGCGATCATCCTCTCGGGTACCGGCGCCAATGGATCAATGGGAATAAAGAGCATCAAGGAATATGGCGGCGTTATTTTCGTGCAGAATCCAAGAGAAGCCGAATTCAATGAAATGCCACGAAACTCGATCGCAACCGATCTCGTCGATGCTATTCTACCCGTTGCACAGATCCCCGAACGCCTGATGGCCTATAGGGATAACCGCGGGAAGGCGGAGGAATCGATGGAAATACAGTCCTGGGTAGAAGAACAGGAAGAGGCGCTGAGAGGTATTCTCAACCAGCTTCGCATTCGTACAGGGCACGACTTCACCAATTATAAGAAGGCGACGGTACTACGGCGTATCGAGAGGAGGATCAGCGTGCGCGGATTGCCCGGTCTTACCTCCTATGCGGCCTACATCCGCGATGAAAAAGAGGAATCGCAGGCGCTGCTAAAGGACCTGTTGATCTCCGTAACGAACTTCTTTCGCAATAAGGAATCGTTCGAATACTTCGAGAAGGATATTCTTCCAAAGCTGTTAGCCGATAAGACGCGGGAAGATCATATACGGATCTGGGTAGCGGGCTGCGCCACGGGGGAAGAAGCCTATTCCATCGCCATGTTGTTCGCGGAAAGATTCGCCGACATGAACGACGCTCCGCTCGTCCAGATCTTTGCAACGGATATAGATGAGCAGGCCATTGCCGTTGCACGGGATGGTATCTACACACTCAATGATGCAGCAGACGTTTCACCGGAACGCCTGCGCCGCTTCTTCGTAAAGGAAGGCGACGACTACCGTGTAAAACGCGAGATCCGTGAAATGATCCTCTTCGCACATCACAATGTGATCAAGGATGCGCCGTTCTCGCGCCTGGATCTCGTGACCTGCCGCAACATGCTCATCTATCTGAACCAGATGGCCCAGCAACGGGTGATCAAGACCTTTCATTTCGCACTCAATCCGGGAGGATATCTGTTCATCGGCAGTTCCGAAAATATCGATGGCTCGAATGATCTCTATTCGACGGTCAGCAAAGATCATCACATCTTCCAGACAAGGAAGGCCGTCGCAAGAAGTTATCCCGTGCCCGATACCAGCTCGGCACTGCGCTTCGACAGTAATATTCCGAGGGAGATCATCCAGAAAAGAGAAAAGCGAAATGGCGAGCGCATGACATTCGGAGATCTGCATCAACGCCTGCTGGAGGAATACGCTCCTCCATCCGTAGTGGTCAACGAGGACTTCGAGATCGTGCATCTTTCCGCCAACGCAGGTCGTTACATGCAGATGGGCGGCGGTGAACCATCGAAGAACCTCCTGAACGTGGTACGCGAGGATCTCCGGCTCGAGCTGCGCAGTTTATTATACCAGGCTATCAAGCGCCAGGCGAATGTACAGTCGCCTAACCTGCCCATCCGCATCGATGACCACCTTATATCGATCAACCTCCATGTAAAGCCCGTGCTCCGTGATACGGAGGTGGCGAGGGGATTCCTTCTCGTCCTGTTCGAACAGGTGGATGAGATACCCGCGTTGGGGGCGGTCATCACTTCACCCGATCCCATCTCCATTCACCTCGAAGATGAATTGGTCCGCTCGAAGTCCCAACTCCGAAGCGCCGTTGAACAATACGAGGTGCAGGCAGAGGAACTCAAGGCCTCCAATGAGGAACTGCAGGCCATGAACGAGGAACTCCGCTCTGCCGCCGAGGAGTTGGAGACGAGTAAAGAAGAACTTCAGTCGATCAACGAGGAGCTCATTACCGTAAACCAGGAACTCAAGGTAAAAATAGAGGAGCTGTCCCAATCGAATGATGACTGGCAGAACCTGATCAATGCGACGGATATAGGCACTATTTTTCTCGACCGCAATTTCCGCATCAATCTTTTTACCCCGGCAGCGAAACAACTCTTCAACCTGATCCCATACGATATCGGGCGTCCTCTTTCGGATATTTCTCATAAACTCCTCGACGTGAATGTCCTCGCCGATGCGGAGATGGTTATCGATCAATCGCAGAAAATACAGCGGGAAGTGGCAACGGTGGACGGCCGCGTATTCATGATGCAATTACTTCCTTATCGAACCATAAAGGACAGGGTGATGGGTCTCGTTCTCACCTTCGTCAATATCACCAAGCTAAAGCATGCAGAGAATGCTCTCCGGGAAAACGAAGGCCGGCAGACCTTCCTCCTCGAACTGGGGGATCATCTACGCAGTCTCATCAACCCGCGCGATATTATCTATGATGCGCTCGGCGCCCTTGCGCGACGCCTCGATGTAGCGACAGCCAGCTATACCGATCTCGATGAAAAAATGGAATGGGCCTGTTCAGATTTGCTTCGGTCGGATGCACCCGTAAAAAACTACAGCGAGCGGATCCCTTTCAACGTGAACGACAAGTCGGTTCTTGCACTCAGCGCGGGAAATTCTCTTATCGTCGAAGACAAACCCATTGGTAAATGGCCGCTGATCCCGTCCACGCTGCCACCCGAAGCGTTGGCGGATATAAAGACATTCCTTCATATTCCTGTTATTAAAGATGACCGGCTGCATGCCTTTCTTTCCATTGCCGACACGAAGGCAAGACGCTGGAGCGAAGCGGATATCGTACTTGGCAGGGAGGTAGCCGCAAGGACACATACGGCGCTGCAGCGGACCAATTCCGAACAGAAACTCCGGCAGAGCGTGGAGCACCTTCATACGGTAATGGAGAGCGTCGCCGATTTTGCGATCATCATCACTGATCCGGAGGGCGTGATCACAGGGTGGAACCCTGGCGCGCAGAAAATGTTCGGCTATGCTCCCGAGGAGATCGTGGGACAGACAATGGAACCGATCTTCACACCGGAGGACAGGAAAGTGAAGGCACATGAGTTGGAAATAAAAACGGCGGCGAAACTCGGAAGAGCGGAGGACGAACGCTGGCACTTACGAAAGGACGGCACCCGCTTTTATGTGTCGGGTGTGATGAACCGCCTTCGCCAGGGATCGGATGGCTTCGTGAAGATAGCACGCGACATGACGACGCAGAAGATCATGGAGCAGCAGAAGGATGAATTCATCGGTATTGCGAGTCATGAGCTGAAGACACCCGTAACAAGCATCAAGGCCTATGCGGAGATGTTGCAGGATATGTTCATCGATGCAAAGGACCTATACAGTGCGGAACTGATGGGCAAACTGGATAAACAGATCGACAGGTTGACAACCCTGATGCGCGATCTCCTGGATACGACGAAGATCTCGGAAGGGCAGTTGATCCTTCAGCCCGATAACTTCGATCTCAATGAACTGATCATCGAGCGGGTGGAAGACATGCGCCAGGTGAGTCCGAAACATAAGATCATATTGAAGCTGGAAAAATTGAGAATGCTCACCGCGGATAGAGAACGGATCGGGCAGGTAGTGACCAACCTGATCTCCAATGCCGTTAAATATTCTCCGAACAATGAAGAGATCATTATTACATCGGGAGAGACTGAAAATGGTGTCAGGGTTTGTGTCAGGGACCGCGGCATTGGAATGTCTATTGATACGAAGGACAGGGTCTTTAACCGGTTCTATCGTTCCAATAATCCGAAAGTGCAGACATTTCCAGGCCTTGGCCTCGGATTATACATTGCCTCGGAGATCGTGAAGAGGCATGGCGGGTCGATGGATATTGAGAGCAATGAGGGAGAAGGGTCGATGTTTTGTTTCAGCCTTCCTGCTGCGAGGGATGAGGAATGAGGGATTAGGAATAGGGAATTAGTCTTCATTCGAAAATTGATTTCAATTTGGAAATTATCTTTCCTCGCAGCAAACTTGGCTATGAAGGTGGAAAAACGGAAAGGACAAACATAAACGAGGCATGAAGTGAATCCTCGAATGAAGACTAATTCCTAATTCCCAATTACTAATTCCTTATCACTACGTCCCTATCACTCATCACGTGAAGCCCGTTGCAAACCGTAGACTGCAATGCCGCCGTTTCTCCCTTTTCCGCCGCACGGCAAGGGACGAACCTGCCCTGCTCTTCTTTAAAGATATGCCAGCCGTAGAGTAGTTTTTCAAGATCGCCATTCATGATAGTCAGATGATACTCGATATTGTCATTTATTTTTTTCACCCGGACAAGGGCAGCGTACAATTTTTCCCTGTATTCGAATTCCATCGATAACATAGCTATCATAATGTTATTTTTTTTCAAAATATCTTTCATAATCTTCCAATCTTTCTATTGATCAATATCAAAACTCCGGCCATTTCGACAAAGGGAAAAGGGCGGTAATGAAATGGGCAGGTGAGGAAAAAAAAGTACTCATATGAAAAAGCCGGGCAATGCCCGGCATTAAAAGGAGGTAACATGTAACGTGAGATGTGAATCGTCACCCTTGCCTAGGGGCAAACATCACGTGGGTTTGCAATGTGCGCCAATCATATTGGTCGTCTGTGCCAACATCACTTCCTGCCTGGCTCTTCCCTAAATCACCAACCCCCAATTCACCTCAACAATGCTTCTGCCTTCTCTCTAATCACCTCACTGATCTTTCCCTTAAAGAATGAGAGGGCCAGTGGAAGTTTCGCGTCGAAGTCGACGCTGGAGGGGTTGACCTGTATGAGTCCCGAGAGGTCGAAGCCCTGTGCGGAGAAACTGAAATTCCCGGAATTGCCGTTCCAGTCTTCCTTTACATCCTTGAGTTTATCTTTTTGTTCTTCTTTGAGATTGCTAAACAGTTTCTTTACCCGTGTAAGCGCTTCCTCACTCGATAGCTGGTGTGGTATGCTGATTTTCAGATTTGACATTATCGAAATTAATGATTTAGAAGCTGAGGATCAAAATTCAGGCCAGTGCGGTTGAATGTTGCTGCAGCCCTGTGAATACGTCTTCTCTTTGCTCCTTTATCATC
>DATHKS010000440.1:0-11948 GCA_035488975.1 Chitinophagaceae bacterium
GTCAGCTATTTCGTTGAAGAAGGGTTCCAGTGTATGTGAGCCGCCGGCTCCTATGAAACCACGACTGTTGCCATCGGTATTGATATAGGCGACGGCCTTTTGTTTCAGTTCCTCCTGGTGATCTTCCACCCACTCGGTAGAGCCCAACAGTGCAGGCTCTTCACCGTCCCATGCGCAATACACGAGCGTTCTCTTGAGCTTCATGCCTTTCTTCACCAGTTCGGCGATCGCACGCGCCTCTTCCATCTCGGAGACCATTCCACTGAGCGGATCGGCAGCGCCATTCACCCATCCGTCGTGATGATTGCCGCGAAGTATCCATTCATCGGGAAATTCGATGCCGGGTAATTTTGCGATCACATCATAGAGTGGCTTGATATCCCAATTGAAGGCGAGTTCGAGATGTACTTTTTCTTCGCTCGGACCGAAATGATAGGTCAATGGAAGACCACCGCGCCATGAAGCAGGAACGGCTTGCCCCTTCAGCGATCGGAGGAGTGGCAACGCATCCTCATATGATATCGGCAATACGGGGATCTTCATGATAGTGATCGCGTCTTTCCTGTCGAGCCGTTGTGCATCCTTCGTTGCGCCAAGGTCGGGTGTGAGCGGATCGCCGGGATATACGGGCATGTCCATGACGGAACCGCGTTGCACGCCATCGGCACGGCGAAAGGGGCCTTCGGGATAAGTATCTCCTGCCGCATAGCCATCGTCCTCCGGATCGGAATAGATGATGCAGCCAATGGCGCCGTGTTCGGCAGCTACCTTGGGCTTGATGCCTCTCCATGAGCCGCCATATTTCGCAATGACAATTTTGCCTTTCACATCGATGCCTCTTCTCTCCAGTTCCTCGTAGTCGGCGGGTATGCCGCGGTTGACGAATACAAGTTGAGCCGTGACATCTCCATCCGCAGAATAGGCATTATAGGTCGGTAACTGTTCGGCCTTTTGACCGGAAGTATTGTCTTCTTTCAGTGTGGCCTCCTGCAGTTTCGCCTTATAGGGATTAGGACCGGTAAGTTCGAGCAGTCTTTTCTTTGGCGTCGGGAATAACACGAAATACGAGGCTATCTCCGTCTGGTATCCCCAGCTGGTGAACAGCTTGGCCATGTATTCGGCATTGGCCTTGTCTTGCGGACTGCCGACATGATGCGGATGGGAAGACAGGAACTTCATCCATTCGTCCTGGTTGGAGGCTTTTAACTGAGCATCGAATTGCTTTTCCCAACTGAGTTGGTTATGGGCGGTGCTATCGGTAAAGCCCATGATCTTTTGGGAGTGAAGCACGCTGGTGGAGAGGAAGCAGATGAAGAGGATGAATAGATTTCTCATGCGATGAATGATTAATAAATTAGGTATTGAACCACTAAGACACAAAGATCACGAAGGGGCACGAAGGAATACATTTAACCACGGCGAACACAATGGGTGCACAAGGAACACAAGGGTTTCCCATAACACGCACAATTGGCTAACTGTTTTCCTTGGTGCCTTCGTGTCTTAGTGGTTCCTGTATTGAATTACAAACTCTTGATTTCTGTAATCAAATCCTGCAACACCTTCTTCGCATCGCCGAAAAGCATCGATGTCTTCGGTTGAAAGAACAAATCGTTCTCGATGCCTGCATAGCCGGGTTTCATACTGCGCTTGTTGACGATTACTGCCTTTGCCAGTTCTACATCGAGGATCGGCATGCCATAGATCGGTGAGGAAGGATCCGTCTTGGCCGCAGGATTCACCACATCATTCGCTCCGAGGACGAGCACGACATCCGTGGTTGGGAATTCTTCATTGGCCTGTTCCATTTCGAGAAGCTTCTCATAGGGAACATCGGCTTCTGCCAGCAATACGTTCATATGACCGGGCATACGGCCGGCCACCGGGTGAATGGCATATTTCACTTCCACTCCCTTCTCCTCGAGTATTTTTTCCAACTCATGACAGGCGTGTTGTGCCTGTGCAACGGCAAGGCCATAGCCGGGAACGATGAATACCTTGTGTGCATAGGAGAGAACGACGGCGGTATCGCTGATCGAGATTTCCTTATATGCGCCCTGTTCCTTGCTGGCGCCGGAAGCACCTGCCTTGCTCCCGCCGAAGGAGCCGATGAGTACATTAAGCAATGAACGGTTCATGGCCTTGCACATAAGAATGGTCAACAACGTACCGGCCGCGCCAACCAAGATCCCACCGGTAAGCATTACCATATTACCGTACAGGAAACCACCGCATGCAGCGGCGACGCCTGTGAAAGAATTCAACATCGATATGACAACAGGCATATCCGCACCGCCGATGGGCAACACGAAAAATACGCCGTAGACCAGTGCGAGTGCGATGGTGATATAGAAAGGAAAGTTGGACCCTCCCGTTGTGGAAGTATATGTAATAACGGCGGCTACCAGCACGAGACCAAGCAATACCAGGTTGAAGATGTGCTGTCCCTTGAAGGAAAAGTCCTTTACTTTTCCATTCAGCTTGCCCCAGGCAATGATACTTCCCGCAAAGGAGATGCTTCCGATCACCGCTCCTATCACGATGGCGATATAATGTCCAAGAGGAATGATATCGGAGAAAAAGGTCGAGTCCATGTTTCGGGTGGCCTCGTAGATATGATGGAATTCAACGAAAGAAATGAGCATTGCGCAGGCGCCGCCCATACCGTTGAAGAGACTGACCATTTCAGGCATTGCTGTCATCTTCACCTTCTTCGCAGCCAATGTGCCGATGATACCGCCTATGATGATGCCACCGAAGATCCAGCCGTAGTTGTGAAGTTTGTTTCCTTCTTCGTCGGTATAGAGAAAGATAGTGCCGAATATGGCGAGCGTCATGCCGCCCGCCGCAATGAGATTACCCTTGCGGGCAGTGGCGGGATTCGACAACATCTTTAAGCCGAGGATAAATGTGACCGAGCCGATGAGATAACAAAGCGTGAGTATATTCAACTCCATTTATAATGATTTATGATATCAGCGTTTCTTCTTTTTAAACATCTCGAGCATCCTGTCGGTAACAACGAACCCACCGACGACATTGACGGTTCCCAGGATCACCGCCAGGAAACCCAGGACAAGCGCGAGATAGTTATCGCCCTCGGCCTTTCCCATTACTATGATGGCTCCGATGATCACTACGCCATGGATCGCATTGGCTCCGCTCATCAATGGAGTGTGCAATACGCTTGGTACGCGGCCGATCACCTCGATGCCTACGAAGATCATCAGGATTACGATGTAGATGATCTGCTGATTGAGAGTTATCCAATGTAACATAGGTAATTCCTTTATTCGTTTAAATTGAACCACTAAGACACAAAGATCACGAAGGGGCACGAAGAAATACATTTAACCACGGCGAACAATTGGCACACCTGCCCGCCGAAGCTTTCATCTGGCCGGTATTATCCCATGGCCTTCACGCGCTCGTTCACCAGCTCGCCGCCATGCATGATGCAACTTCCTTTCACCAGGTCGTCTTCCCAGTTCAGGTTTAGCTTTCCTTCCTTATCTATGATGAGTTGCAAAAAATTAAGCACATTCTTTCCATACACCTTGCTGGCATCGCTCGGGGCGGTCGCCTGCAGGTTGGAGTTGCCCACGATGGAGACGCCCTTATATTGTATCGTCTCGTTGTTCTTCGTCACCGGTGTATTGCCTCCTGTGGCGGCGGCGAGGTCGATGATCACGGAACCATTTCGCATGGCGGAGATCATTTCTTCCGTAATGAGTATCGGCGCCTTCCTGCCGGGGATCTGCGCGGTGGTGATAACGATATCTGCCTTGGCGATGCTTTCCGCTATTCGTGCCTTCTGCCGTTGCAGGAACTCCTCTGATTGCTCTACGGCATAGCCACCGGCCTTGCTGGCATCGGCGGCACCTTCCACTTCTATGAATTTTGCACCCAGGCTCATCACCTCTTCCTTCACGGCCGGTCGTGTATCGAACACTTCAACTACGCTGCCGAGACGCTTCGCCGTAGCGATCGCCTGCAGACCGGCTACACCGGCGCCGAGGATGAGCACCTTGGCCGGCGTTATGGTTCCGGCTGCCGTCATGAACATCGGGAAATAACGCGGGTAGATATTCGAGGCAAGCAATACGGCCTTGTATCCGGCGATATTAGCCTGTGAACTGAGTACATCCATTGCCTGCGCACGGGTAGTACGCGGCAACATATCGAGCGAGAAGACAGTCGAGCCGAGGGCCGACCATTCCTTCATCAACGACGCATTAAATAATGGTTGATACACCCCGATAAAAACACCGGAAGGTTTTACCCTTATATCGGAACTGGAAAGCGGGTGAATACCCAAGATGATATCCGAAGAGGTGAGTACGGACTGCCTGTCCGTAAGTGTTGCACCTGTCTGCCGATAGAGCTCGTCACTGCAGAAGGCCTTCTCCCCGGCACCGGATTCAATTTGTACTGCAATTCCTTTCTTAGTGAGGGTTGCGACGGCTTCAGCCAGCAGCGAGACCCTTGTTTCAAAGCCGGGTTCTTTAAGCAAACCAATTGTCATTCAGCAATGATAATTTAATGAGCATGTCAAGTTTCTAAATTGCCTTTCAACCGTTGGAAGGTATAAATTTTTTCTAACAATCGGTAGTATCATAGATCATTGCCCGGGATTTCCCCTGCGTGATGACTGAAAAGCCACGACAGTAGCTCCTTCTCGGCAAATGCATTTACCCAGCTGTTATGGTGCACCCCGGGGTATTCACTGTACCGCACCTCTCCTTTTTCTTTTTTTATTCGTTTATAGAAAAGCCGGGAGAAGCGCGGCGGGACGATCTCGTCTTCCTGCCCATGAAAGATCCAAAGAGCAGTGTGGCCCGCTATTCTTTTCGATGTGGAGAGATTACCTGCACCGCAAATAGGAAAGGCGGCGGCGAAGTAGCCCGGATAGCGCGCCACCATATCGAACACGCCCATGCCGCCCTGAGAGAGGCCACCCAGATAGTATCTCGTGCTATCGCAGCATGGGGTAGATCGCAGGCTATCGAGCAGGGCCTTCAGCAGACCGGTGACCGCGGTGGGCTCCCTGCGAAAGGGAAATTGCCATGCGGTGGCCAGACCTGTCATTGAATCGATGCCCGTGGTGAAATAGGCCCATAGATCGTCCGCGGGGCATTGTGGAAAGATCACGATCGCCGGAAAATCTCTGCGGTTCTCAGGGCGCAAAAAAAACCGCCCTCCTATTTCCAGCTGAACATCGTTATCTGATCCCTTGTGGTAGGCGCCGTGAAGAAATACGACCAGCGGATATTTTTTAAGACTATCGAATGGCGAGGGGTAGAGTATTCGGTAGGGAAGGCTATGAAATATTTCTTTCCGGTAAGATGATAGGTCCTGCGCAGAGGTTCCCGTAACAATAAAAAGAATAAAAAAATATATGAAGCGTCTCATTGGACGGGGATTTGGGGGGTTTTAGGATTAGGCGGATTAATTCGTAATTACCAGGACAGTGAGAATCATATTGGGCAAATCCTGAAAATCCTAAAATCCCCCCAAATCCCCGTCTGCCTTTTTTGGATTAATTGGATCAATTCGTAATCGTGAATAACAACCGTCCAAAAATCGCGTAAAGAATTGAAGCATAAAAAGCCCGCTGGTATATCACGCAATATTGGCACATTTTCAAATTTCCTAATTATCAAATTATCAAACCTGCCTACCGGCCGGCAGGTTGTTCTAAAATCGTATTGCAAAATGCTGCTTCTCCTTTATAGACTGCTTGAAGAAAAGAATACCGATGAAGAACAGGTCGATGCTAAGCGTGACGGATGGATGCTGGCGGCAATGGTCCCATGCCTCTTCCATTTCCCAGCTCCAGTGTATATCATCCATCACCACGATGGAGAAGGTATTTACTTTTTGCAGGATGGCATCGAAATATTGGATGGTTGGCAGGTAGCGGTGATTGCCGTCGATGAAGGCGAAGTCGACGGACGGCAGTTGGCCCAGGATATCCTTCAACACCTGGTCGAAGTTTCCCGGCACGGGCTGGATATTAAGCAGGCCCATTTTCTTAAAATTCTCTTTCGCGATCTCATGGATCAGTTCATCGCCTTCGATGGTGATTACCCGTGCGGCAGGGTTGGCCAATGCAAGATAGGAGGACGTGATGCCGAGGGAAGTGCCGAGCTCCAGTATGGTCGATGGCCTGGATCTCTTTACGATGCGATACAACAATTGTCCATACTTACGGGGCTTCGCTGCATTCTTCGCAATGGAAGAGATGCTTCGCCTTTTTTCTTTAGATACCCCCGATCCTGCACCCAGATCATTTATTTCAACCGATCTCCTGTCGTTGATCAATTGCCGGCGAAGTTGCTCCACCGGTTCGTAGTCGGCATAGACTGTAGTATCATTCAATACGCGGATGATGAAATCGAAGACGAAGGGAGAATGGACACCATGTCCCTTTCCATTGGAGGCCTTTCTCCAATAATTAAAATATTTTCTAATGAGTTGCGCCCTCGAATACATGTTTAATCAAATATCAGCAATTATCCACAATGTTTGAACAGGTTTGGTTAACGCGCGTTAACGAGTCATTTCTTGGACGGTTCATTACCGTACTCTACATTTGGCGAAAATAACGAAGTAGAAATTACATCGCTATTTCTTCAACGTTGATTGCCACCTGAACTTCGACTCCTCCTCAATCGCCTTTTTTCGCTTAGATCGAACTTAGTAATAATTTGATAATACCGAATTTCTTTTAATGAAGGAAGACAGTTTGAATTTTGCACACCAAAACACACAATCATTATGCAGCGTTTAAAGTTCTACTTATTACTCCTCTTTTCCTTTGGAGCAGGTATCTGTGCCTTTGGTCAGGAGACGACCGCCGACATTCATGGTACCGTGACAGACGGATCGGCGGCACTTGCGGGCGCTACCATCGTAGCCCTGCACAATCCCACCGGCACGAGGTACACGACGACCAGTCGTAGTGATGGCCGCTTTAACATCGCGAATCTTCGCATCGGCGGGCCATACACCATTACCGTGAGCTTCGTTGGTTTCAATGACGGCAAGCAGGAGAACATCAGTCTCGTTCTCGGCCAGGATTTCAAGGCGGATTTCGCCTTAGCTCCGAACACGGGTCAATTGACGGAAGTAGTGGTCTCGGCAAACCGGCAGAACAAGATCTTCAACAACAGTCATACGGGTAGCCAGGAACTGATCAACCGTACACAGATAGAAAGACTGCCCTCCATCAGCCGTTCATTGCAGGACTTCACCAGACTGGAGCCTACATCAAATGGTCTGAACATCGGAGGCCGCAGCAACCAGTACAATAACCTGACGGTGGATGGCGCCAACTTCAACAATTCGTTCGGCCTTTCCGGTGTATTGGGTGGACAGACGAATTCCCAACCGATCAGTCTCGAGGCGATCGAACAGATCCAGGTCAACGTTTCTCCCTACGATGTTGCCCAGGGTGGTTTCACCGGTGCGGGCATCAATTCCGTTACACGCAGCGGATCTAATCAATTCAGGGGTTCCGTTTACACGGGGATAAAGGGCGCGGGCACGCAGGGATATAACGTGGGCAACTCCGAAGTGGTGCGCACGCCTATCGATTTTAACCTGCGCGGCTTCACTGCAGGCGGACCGATCATCAAGAATAAATTATTCTTCTTCGTGAGTGCTGAACAGGTTCGCCAGTCATTGCCGGCTACATCCTTCACTGCGTCGGATGCTACACATCCGGCCGTAACAGGGATCGTGTCCAAAGCCAATGCAGATTCTTTGGCGGCGCTGACAGATCTGCTCGGATCTAAATTCGAGGGATATAACCCCGGCGCATACCAGGGCTATAGTTTCAAGACGCAGAGCGATAAGATAACGGCCAAGATCGATTGGAATATCAATTCGAACAACACGCTTACGGTAAAATACAATTACCTCAAATCTTCGGCGGATCAGTTCCCGAGTGGAAGCCGCCCAAACAATGGCGTGTCATTGGTGACGAGTGGCTCCGGTGGTCCTAACAATACTGCGATGCCTTTCTTCTCTTCGGGATATGTGATCAATAATAATTTCAACATCTTCATTGCGGAGTTGAATACGCGGATCAGCAACAAGTTTTCCAATAAACTCCAGGTAGGATATACGGCGCTGCGCGATTTCCGTTCGCCGCATTCCCCATCATCGACCATGCCCTATGTCGATATCCTCGACGGAAGCGGAAACATCTTCACATCCTTCGGATACGAGATGTATACGTACAACAACCTGCTGAACACGGATGTCTTCCAGGTGTCCGATATCTTCAAAATTTACAAGGGCAAGCATGAGTTCACTATCGGTACGCAGGATTACTACAGGAAGTACAAGAATGCATTTGCACCGGGATACCAGGGCGTTTACCAGTTCAATTCCCTGAATGATTTCAGGAATAGCGTCCTCTATGGCACGGCAAATTCAAAAAATTACTACCTGCAATACTCTGCGTTGCCCGATGGTTCATTCCCATTCGCCTTTGCGGGTTCGTATGAGATGAGTTTATTTGGACAAGACAAGTGGAGGCTCACCAAGGACCTGACGGTGACGGTGGGTGTGCGCGGTGACTATACCATCTACAAGCAGAACTTCACCGACAATCCTTACTTCGATGCATTACAATTCAAGGATGGCAAATCCTACAATATCGGCAAGGCGCCGGGCAATGCCTTCCTGTTCTCGCCAAGGGTTGGCGTCAATTGGGATGTACTTGGTGATAAGAGCCTGCAGGTTCGCGGTGGCGGAGGCTTATTCTCCGGTCCCCCTCCTTTCGTGTGGGTCAGCAACCAGGCGAGCAACAATGGTATCCAGTTCGGCGCCATTCAGCCTACCACTCCTGTTGCCTTTAGTGCCGATCCGAACACTTACAGGCCCGGTGCCGGTGCGCCGAATACCAGCTATAGCGTAGCCGTTACGGATCACGACTTCAAATACCCGACCGTGCTCAAAACGAACGTGGCAATCGATAAGAAATTCGCCGGCGATTGGGTCGTTACCCTGGAAGGAAGCTATTCGAAGGATATTAACGCGGTCTATTATTCGAACCTCAACCTGAATGAAACGAACGGATTTGCCTTGACCGGCTCTGACAATCGTTTACGTTATATTCTCGCCTCAGGCACTGCCTACGATATCTATCGCAGCAATAAATACTATTACAACAAGCCTTCAGCAAGCAGCACGGCCGCCAACACACTGGCGGATCCAAGCCTGGGAAGCGCTATTCTCATGAGCAACTCGAACAAGGGATATGCTTATACGCTGACTGCCCGGCTCGAGAAGACATTCAAGAACCTGCTTACAAGTATCGCCTATACCTATAGCCAGGCGAAGAACGTGGCAGAAGGAGGAAGCACGGCTTCTTCATTGTGGAGTGCAAGGGCGGTTAGCAATACCGATCCGAATGGAGATTATCTCGGTTATGCATCGTACTACCAGCCTCACCGCATCATCGCCTACGCATCGTACAGGTTTGAGTACGCCAAACATTTCGCTACCTCCATCGGTGCGATCTTCGAAGCGGCTCCTGCGGGTGTCAGCTCCTATATCTATGCCAACGACGTGAATGGAGATGGAAATACGAATGACCTGGTGTACATACCTGCCAGCGCTTCCGAGATCAACCTGGTGAAGGTGGGATCGGGTGGAAACGGCACCAATGCAAGCACCGATCCACGGAGTGGAACGGTCGGCACCGGTGCACCGGCAAATGCATCGACATCGCAGATATGGGTGCAACTGGACAACTATATCAAACAGGACAAGTACCTGAATTTTCACAGGGGAGAATATGCACAGGCAAATGCGTGGCAGCTTCCATTCTATAAGAAGCTCGACCTGAATATCACACAGGACATCTATTTCTATTCGAAGACAGGCGGTGAGAATACGAAACACACACTTCGTCTTACCATGGACCTGATCAATGCAGGCAACCTGCTGAACAGGAACTGGGGCTTGCTGAAGACCCCGACATTGACGAGCAATTCGTCAGGTTTTCAATTGCTGACCTACGAGGGACTGGATGCAAACGGCAAGCCGAGCTATTCCTTCCCTTACCAGGACGCAACGAACCAGGTGCCTAGGACAACAAGTTTCACTAACAATACGAGCATCCTTTCGAGATGGCAGATGCAGCTTGGAGTGAAGTATATGTTCAATTAAAGAATTAGCCAATTTGTCAATGTGCAAATGTGCCAATGACTTAAATCAGAAACCCTCTGCATCTGCAGAGGGTTTCTGATTTTCTATCTTGCAGTATGTTGAACCCGTGTGGGGGTTTTCATTGGCACATTGACCAATTGGCTAATTTGCTAATTTCTTCTCCCATGTCTGGAACGAAAATGCGTAATTATTCCTCGCATCCGCCTTATAGTCCTGCCGGCTGATCATCTTCCATTCACCGGGATCGATGGAGGATAGATAGGCATCGCCATCAGGATCGGCGTCCACGCGGGTCAGGTAGATACGGCTGACCCTATCGCTTGCGAGTTTGAAGATCTCCCCTCCCCCGATGATCATGGCCTCCTTTACGTCCATTGCCTTCACGGCAGCCAATGCCTCGTCCAGGGTCCTGACCACGGTAGTACCCTCTGCCGACCAATCGGGCTGGCGGGTAATGACGATATTCTTTCTTCCGCTTAATGCCTTGCCCAGGGAGTCGAAGCTCTTGCGGCCCATAATAACGGGGAAGCCCCATGTCACATTCTTGAAATGTTTCATGTCGGTAGCTAATTGCCAGGGAAGTTGCCCGTTCCTGCCGATCACATTGTTATTGGCGGCGGCAACGACGAAGGAGATGATCATAGAGAATAAATTTGATAATTTGGGAATTTGGTAATTTGACAATGCGGCGTGCTCCGATTCGTAATGTCTCTCCTCATAAGGATCATTATCAAATTATCAAATTGCCAAATTACCAAATTGTATTACACTGCCACCGGCGCCTTTATCCCCGCATGCGACTGGTAATTCTCCAGCGTGAAGTCTTCGAAGGTGAAGCCGAAGATATCATTGACCGAAGAATTGAGTTTCATGGTGGGTAAGGGATAGGGCGTACGTGTCAGTTGAAGTTGTACCTGTTCCAGGTGATTGTTGTATATGTGCACGTCACCGAAGGTATGGATGAATTCACCGGGCTGCAGTCCACAGACCTGCGCGATCATCAACGTCAGCAAGGCATACGAGGCGATATTGAACGGAACACCCAGGAACACATCTGCCGAACGCTGATAGAGTTGGCAGCTCAACTTTCCATCGGCGACATAGAACTGGAACATCGTATGGCATGGCATGAGCGCCATCTCCGGAAGATCGGTAACATTCCAGGCACTGACGATCAAACGCCGGCTGTCCGGGTTCTTTTTTATCTGTGCAATGAGATCGCTGATCTGGTCGACCACCTTCCCATCCTTTCCTTCCCAGCTACGCCACTGCTTGCCATAGACGGGTCCGAGATCGCCGTTCGCATCGGCCCATTCATCCCAGATCCTGACGCCATGTTCCTTCAGGTAGGCGATATTGGTCTCCCCTTTAAGGAACCAGAGCAGCTCATAAATGATGCTTTTCATGTGCACCTTCTTCGTGGTAACGAGAGGAAAACCCTTTTGCAGGTCGAACCTCATCTGGTAGCCGAAACAGCTCTGCGTACCGGTGCCGGTACGGTCCGTTTTATGTGCCCCGGTATCCAGGATATGGCGAAGGAGGGTGAGGTATTGCTGCATGGATGCAAGGTAATAAAAAGCGCGTGAATCGTGAGTCGTCAATCGTCAATGGAGGCAGCTTTAAATTTGCTTGAGTGGGAATATTCAAATCCATCGGGGTCGGCCCGGAAAATTCCGATTTGACGAAATCATTTGGGCCAGACCCCGCTGAGACAGTGAACGTGAATCGTGAGTCGTCAACCCTCCTACGCTAAGGCTGCGGCG
>DATHKS010000441.1:0-4817 GCA_035488975.1 Chitinophagaceae bacterium
AAGCCAGCTCCTTAATGAAGCATGACAACAATCACTGACATATACCAAGGAGCTATTCCTTTTATCAACAGCCTGCTTCGAAAGGAGCTCATCGCGCAAGGGCACCATCTTACCGGTGCACTGGAGGAGTCTTTTGACGCGGAGATCTCGTCGACACGCAAGCAGGACCTCATGGAAGGGATGGCAGCGCATTATGCGGAGTGGGTGAACAATGGATTTCCGGCAGCGAGTGCGAGCATGAAGCAGTTTCCTTTTGTCTATGCGTACTTCCTGAAACGCGGACTATCGGAGCCTGATGCCAAAGGAGCAGCCTTCGGAACGATACGAAAGTGGATGAAAGAGGGTATGCCTACACAGGCCAGTAAGGCATATTCCAGTACAGGGAGCAGAACCAATATGATTGAGAATGCCTTTGCTGGTGCCGAATCCAAAATCGATGATTATCTCACCGACGGCTTTGATTTCGTGGTAGAGGAACGTTTTCAACTCGAAAAATCCGAAACGATATGAAATTCTGGGTAACTGAAATCCGGGCGCAGGACCCGGAAACCGAAAGAATGACAACCTGGATGGGACCAAATGTTCCGGGTAGTGACATCCATGATGCAGAGGCCTTTTGTCAACGTAATGGCCTTGGATATTGTAAGGTCGTTGCTGAGTTGGACGCGAGTTACCCCTGTAAGGCAAATTCGACGTTCTCGGATTTCACGCATGCAACGGAATACGAAAAGCCAAACCTTAATTAATGCCAATAGGAACCTTCCTCTCCCAACCTTTCACAGACGGCATATACGCGGCCTATCGCCCCGTCATACTACAAGTGAGTGCCACCCGGACTGATGGCGCCACGACTCCCCCTGTTGTCTACTGTGACATCTACTTCAACGATGTGTACTATAAGACACTTTCCAAAACACAATATGCAGCGATCAACGGTCCCTATTCGGAATGGCAGTTCGATATCCAGGATGCAGCGCAGGAATTCCTGAAATACTTTTTAGCCGATAACGGTGATGTGGATGTGGTAGAGGCCTTTCCTTTGGTTGTGAAGGCACAGTGCCGGGTCAGGAGCAGCGGATATGATGCCAACGGGTTTATCACTTCCGAGAATACGACGCCGGTGCAGGGCACCGGAAGCACTCCTCCGGTCTCGGGTACCGGATACGGTTCCAATTTCTTTTACATCCTCAATGCGACACTCCAAAATGAGGACAACCAGGACCTGGCTACGCATCTCAATGCTTTCAAGAAAAGAACCTGGTCGGCATTGGCGTGGCCACTCACTCATCGTCCGGACCCCTACAAGGTATGCGTAGAAGATAGTGACATATTCCCCATCCTCTATTCCGGCGCGTCGCCATTGAGTTCTCTCGTCCTTAATTATAAATACCAGGGTCAGGTTGGTTTCAGTCAGGCAGAAGTTGAACTGAACACAGTATGCCAACCGGTGCAGATCGTTGGATCATATGCCATGCCTGATGGCGCCAAGGATGTTGCTTATAACTATTTCATTCCGCTGACAGGTACTGCCCCTTTCACCCTGGAAGAGATCGTAAAGCCTGGCTGGATGACGATCGCGATCGTGGATGACAAGGTCGTGTTTGGCGGCACGCCGATGGAGGCCGATGTGATGATCGATATCGTGATCTCATTTAAGGTTCGGAACTGTACGATCAACCTGGTTACCTACAGTGATAACATCATCGTATATGACGACGTCACTTGTGTACCTGTTTCAATATCTGGCGCCCCGGTTCTGCCCAATGCAACAATTGGCGACGCTTACTCCTTTTCTATACCGCTCAGTGGTAACTCTCCTTTCGCTCTAACGGATGTGGTCAAACCAGCGTGGATGACGATCACTATTCTCGGAGCAGAGATCTTATTCTACGGAACACCGGAGGAAGGACAAGGTGGTGAAGACATTCCTGTTTCCTTCACCGTCAATAACTGCACGGGCAATACCGTCGACTATGATCATCCAATTGATGTCCTGGAACCGGAAGGTGGTGGCTTGGTGGAAGTGATAATGACACCAGGCAACTTTCGGCGCGTAATCATTAGCATTTCGGAGGTGCTGGCCTGTACCATCACGATTCGGTTCGATTATGATTGGGAGAATTTTATCACCAGCGAATTTGGCACCCGCGTAAATGAAACCAAGATGATGATCATGGGATCGCAGCATGCCAATACTATCGTGAGTGGACCGGCCGAGAACATCACCGCTGTTCGGATCACGGCCGTCATTCCCCCGTTCTGCGGTGGACAAACTTTTCACTTTGATTAATTGAACTATGGCAAAGGCATACTATATACCCAACGGCCCGAAGAATCTCCAGGATCTGTTCCCGGATATCGACTTCAATGACTTGAGTGAATATTATTTCTCGGTGAAGACGCAAGACAACGCTGTGATTGCCACCGGGTCATTAAACCAGCTGGGAGGTTGCTGCGACGAAAATAAAATTCGGGTGCACTTTTTGAATTATGCCGGCGCCACAGATGCCGTCAACTTTATTCTTACAGGCATAGATCATGAACCCAAATCAGATACGTGGCAAAAGCAGCTCGCCACCCCGCTTCGCCAATCAGAGCATGCCATTAACCGGTTCAATGTGAAGAGTAATAACACCTACCATGGTGTGAATACAGAATATGGCGAAAATGAAATGGCCTGGCTCAATGAGCTGTTCGACTCTCCTCTCGCTTGGTTGGAGATCAATGGAACGCAGGACCAACCTGACGGCTTCCTGCCAATCGTGATCACTGACAAGAAGATAGAGAATGTGAAGCAGGATGACCGGTTCACTTACCAGACCGAGATTGAATTCACGTTGAGCCATGAGAAAATAATTATCCGAAACTGATGCCAGCCACAAACTATATCAAGGCCGCCATCGATAACCAGGAGCTGGAGCTCGGACCTGATGGCGTGAATATTTCCATTTCCTATAAGCTTGAGGATCCTGCTAATTTTCAGAGTAAGAAGTCCAGCGAGGCACTGAGCGTGATCACGCCAGCTACAATCAATAATGATAAGATCGCCAACACCTTTCACAATCCAGGCATCGATGACAATTCACCAGAAGAGAGATACAGGAACTTTCGTCCTGCCGTCATAGAAGCTAATGGCCATGAATTGCTGGTAGGAAAGGCACTGCTGACCTATGCTCGTCATGCATCCTCTCCAGTCAATTATGAGTTTGATTTCTTCGCCAATAATGCGGACTGGCTGATTGATCTTAACGAATCCACCCTTTTTGATTTTGTGAACCCAATCAATTTCACCTTCACCAAAGCCAATATAATAGCCAGCTGGGCCTTTGACGGCCGAGATGAAAATCTACCTTACGTATTCGCACCGGTTCGCTATGGTCGGCAGCTTGAAACCTTTCCGCAAAACTTTGTAGAAGCGAACCCGCCGGTATTCCTGGATTACAATATGCCGGTGAATTATATGAAACCGGCGCTCTCCGTCTACTGGCTACTCTTCTGGGGCTTCAAGTCGCTGGGCTACCGAATCAGCTCCACCTTCTTCGATACGGACTACTTCCGCCGCATGGTCATGCCATGGACCTGGGGCAACTTCCTGGTCTCCGATGGTACACGGCTCAATAACCTGAATTTTCTCGCAATGAGTACTGTGGAAGGAAATCTGCTCAACGTTTCCTATACCGGCTACCTGGATGCTCATGTCGACAATGACAGTGCCAGTGGCGCGTATGATAACAACGGATCCTACGAATACGACGATGCGGACAAAGAGATGAAGTGGACGTATCTGAATACGTTTGACTATGGCATTCTCGAGGCCACCTTTCGGTTCAACATATTCATCGATGCCAAGGCAACCGCCAATAGTGATGTAGAGCTTTACCTACGCTGGTATAAGAACGGCGTGCAGGTGGATGGTGACGAGATAGTGGTTTATCTCAACGCGCCGGCTATAGGATCCCGCGAATTTCTAGGGAACGTGGAGACGTTCAAAACCTTTTCCGTACAGCCTAATGATATCATATCGGCAAAACTGTTTGCTGATAATTTCGATAGCGATCTTGGCCGGGCCCGGCTGCATGCGAAAGTGGAAGCGTTTACGATTGATTACTTCAGTATACCAGTGGGCGGCACGATTGACTTTCAGAACTACGCCGCATTCAAGAAATATAAATTCCTGGATCTGCTGGCTGGTATAGTAGACACCTTTAATATTTCACCCCAGACGGACCCGATCAATAAAGTGGTTTATCTCGAGCCGACACATCCCTACTCGCTTACCAATGATCTCAGCACCGCGTCGGGTGGTTACTTCAACGGCAACTTCCTGGACTGGGAAGCAAAGCAGGATATTTCGAAGGTTTCCACGTTGCCGCTGTTCAGCGATTCGGAAAGGGAATTACTATTTAATTTCAAGGACGATAGCGCCGATGGCCTTTTAAAGAAAGTCCAGGACCGCAACTCCATCCTCCTGGGCCAGGGTAAATATGCATTCTCCGATCGGTTCAAACAGGGAACGAAGAAAATCGAAAACAGGTTTTTCTCCCCTGTTATGCATGCGGAGTTGACGCAGTGGAAAGGATTCGGTAGCGATCCAGATGCATCGCCGCAGCTGGTCTGCCTGGTGCCGGAAAACGTATCCAATACATCCAAGGACGAGGCACAGAACACGTTCACTCCAAAGCTCTGTTATTACAAAGGAGTGGCCGATAATGTCGGGTGGAAGTTCGACGGCCTCACCGAAGATTCCTATCCCTTCATGTTCGCGGTGAACTACCAGGAGGGCGGTGAGAGTGATCCAGTACTTTCCTACTGCGATG
>DATHKS010000442.1:0-3235 GCA_035488975.1 Chitinophagaceae bacterium
CCGGCAAGCGTATGCCGCAGCCTTATTTCATATACAGAAGAGAAAGAATTCACAGCCTCCGCGCTCTTCCAGCTTAATGAGCTCTGGCAGAGCTGGCAGCATCATTCGCGTTTTTCAAATACCGATCCCGCGATCGCGCTCGGCGAAATGAATGCGGCACATCGGCAGGCACGCGCCTTCCTGCGGGATGCGGACTGGATCGTCATCACGCTCGGCTCATCATTTTCATACCGTCTTTCCGGTGCGGCGGAGGGTGAGGCAGGAATGGGAGTCGCCAATTGCCATCGCGCACCGGCGCAATGGTTCACCAAGCACCTGCTTCGCATCGATGAGACAGTTGCATTGCTCGATGAATGCTATCATCGCCTGATGCAGTTCAATCCAAAACTGAATATAATCTTCACCGTGAGCCCGGTCCGGCATATACGCGATGGCGTTGTAGAGAATAACCGGAGCAAGGCCCGCTTGCTGGAAGCCGTGCATCACATGGTGAATAAATTCGACCGCCTTTCATATTTCCCGGCCTACGAGCTCGTGATCGATGTGCTGAGGGACTATCGTTTCTATGATGTCGACCTGGTGCATCCGAATTATATGGCTACAGAATTCGTGCTCGAACAATTCGCGCTTTCCTGTATCGATCCTGCTTCGCGCGAGTTGATGCAGGAGATCAAGAAGATCGTGATCGCCCGGAAGCATAAGCCATTTCAACCCGATACCGAGGCGCACAGGCAATTTCTTTCAACTCACTTTGAAAAGACGAGAATGCTTAGGGAGAAATATCCGTTGCTCGACTGGACGAAGGAAATCAATTACTTCACTGCCGGATGATGCGGTAGCCGATAGCAAGTCAAAATTAAAAAGTCAAAATTAAAAAAGCGGCTGACAGTTAAGGACACTTCCTGCTTTAATTTTTTAATTTTGACTTTTTAATTTTGACTTTCATTTTGGTACTGCCATCACGTTCGAAACAATATTGTTTATTAATCTCACCCATAGTTAAAATAGGTTAATCCCGATGACAAAGACTGAACTAAAAAAAGAATTCCGCAATCGTTTCCATAGGGAGTCGGATCATTTTTTCTTTTGCCCGGGCCGTGTCAACCTGATCGGTGAGCACATCGACTACAATGGCGGTGATGTAATGCCATGCGCGATTTCATTAGGAACTTATCTTCTCGCCTCCCGGAATGACGATATGAAATTCAGGTTCGAGTCGCTGAACTTCTCCGAATCCGCCACAGTGCCGGTGGAAGCATCGTACAAGAAGGAAGGGAAGGAATGGTTCAACTACCCGCTTGGTGTTTTGGATCTGCTGATACGGGAGGGCGCCGCTCCGGAAGGATACGATCTTTTATTTTATGGCGATCTCCCGATCGGGGCGGGCTTATCTTCTTCCGCCTCTATAGAAGTGTTGACATTTTTTGCATTCGATCAGATACTCGGGCTTGGCATATCGAAATTCGATATCGCCTTGCTGGCACAGCGCGTGGAGAACAATTTCATTGGTGTGAACTGCGGCATCATGGATCAATTTGCAGTGGCCATGGGAAAAAAAGGGAAAGCCATACTCCTGAACTGTGACGATCTGGGCTATGAATACCTGTCGATGGACCTGGGTGATTATATGCTGGCGATAATAAACAGCAATAAAGAAAGAAAGTTATCCGAATCAAAATACAACGAGCGCTTTGCCGAGTGCAGGGCTGCGCTTGCCTTGCTTCAACAGGAGCTGCACATCAATAACCTTTGCGATATCGGCTCGGCCGTCTTCGAGAAGCATCTCCATCTCATCCACGATGAGACGCTCGGGAAAAGGGCCGCGCATGTCATTTCGGAAAATGAACGGGTGAAGCTTGCAAAGGAAGCACTCACCAATGGAAAGACCGATCAGTTCGGCCGCCTGATGTATGCATCACACAAGTCGCTGAAAGACCTATACGAAGTATCGGGACGGGAGCTCGATACCATTGTCTCCTTCTGCGAAGGATTCGCAGGCTGCATCGGGGCAAGAATGACGGGTGCAGGATTCGGCGGCTCTGCCATTGCATTGGTCAGGAAGAATCAACTGCCGGAATTCACAAGCGGCCTGATAAAATATTATGAAGACAGAATCGGGTATGCGTGCGAGGTATTTGCGTCGGGAGTGGGGGAGGGAGTGACGGCAATTTGATAATTTGGTAATGTGCCAATTAGCAAATGTGCAAATGTGCCAATGATCCTTATTCGTAAAGTCATTTGCTAATCGTAGCACGCCTAATTTGCACATTGGCTAATTTGCTAATTGGCACATTGACCTAATGTATCCTATCCCCCCTCACTTCCATCTCATCCATAACACCCGATTCATACCTGAGCCATTCCTGCCAGCGAATTCTTACTTTTTCCTTGTCGATGTATGTCTCGGCCAATTCAAGGAAGAGGGTATAGTGTCCGGCCTCGCTTTCCATGAAGCGGCGGTAGAAGTTGCGGAGGTATTCATCATCCAGGCCCTCGCTGAGTCTCTTGAAGCGTTCGCAGCTGCGGGCCTCGATCAGCGCCATTGTCAGCAGCAGGTCGAGAAAACGATCCTCCCAGTGTCCGCCCTTCGATTGAAACTCGATCAGCTTATTTACATAAAGGTCCTTCCGTTGCTTGCCCAATGACAGTCCCCGCTTGTGCAACTCGGCCAGCACGAGCCTGAAATGGCCCCATTCCTCGGTTACCAGGGGCGCGAGCTCCCTGACCAGTCGTTCCTTGTCGCTATACCGTTGAATAAGGGAAATGCAGGTGGTGGCCGCCTTTTGTTCGCAATAGGCGTGGTCTGTAAGGATGTCTTCCAGCGATTTACCGGCGAGGTTGACCCAGCGGGGATCGGTAGGGAGGTGTAGTCCCAGGATATTTCTCGTGTCCTGCGATAATTCCATCTCGCAAAAATAACGGGAATAGGGTAAAAACTGGTTGATTTCCAGCAGTAAGCCTAATTTTGAGGGGCCATTCTTTTGCTGTTCGCGTCCGTTGCCTTACCTTTGCCGCCACAAAATATATATAGGATAGAAATCGGATGACTTCTTAAAAAAATCAAAGATGCCTCTTACAAAAGAAAAAACACAAAAGATCTTCGCGGAATTCGGCGGTAAGCCCGAGAATACCGGGTCTATCGATGGTCAGATCGCACAGTTGACTGAACGTATCAGTCAGATCAGCGGACATTTACAACAAAATAAAAAGGATTTCTCTACTCACCGTGGCCTGA
>DATHKS010000443.1:0-6247 GCA_035488975.1 Chitinophagaceae bacterium
ACCGCACGTTAAAAGCGGCTATGGATCCCTTCGGCTCCGAATACTATCCCAGGTTCAAGCAACAGTGCGACAACTATTTCATCAACAAACACCGTGACGATGAAGCCAGGGGGATCGGAGGAGTATTCTATGATTATCTCAGGCCTGTAGATGCAGGTGAAGCGGAGCAATGGCTGTCTTTTCAGAAAGCCAATGGCGATGCCTTTCTTGCTGCCTACCTGCCCATTGCCGAAAAAAGAAAGGAAATTCCTTACACCGGAGAAGAGGTGAAGTGGCAGGAGATCCGCCGGGGACGTTATGCTGAATTCAACCTGGTTCACGACCGCGGCACCTTGTTTGGCCTGCGCACGAATGGGCGCATAGAATCCATTTTGATGAGCCTTCCACCTCGTGCCAGATGGGAATACAACCATCAGCCAAAGCCAGGCAGCCGCGAAGCCGAATTGTTACATTATCTAAAACCCAGGGACTGGATCAGTTGACTCTGTCCCCGAAAATAAATTTCTATGATACACAGAAACAGAATCATCAGGAGGTCGCCGGCGATAAGGGCGATGGTGGCCGAAACCATCCTCTCCCCATCGGACTTCATCGCGCCGCTTTTTGTTGTTGAAGGAAAGGATCTGAAGGAAGAGATCCCCTCGATGCCTGGATATTTCCGGATGAGTCTCGATTTGCTCAGGACAGAGATCCGTGAACTATGGACACTTGGGATAAAAAGCGTGCTGATCTTTGTCAAATGTTCCGACGACCTCAAGGACAACAAAGGCACAGAGGCAGTGAACCCTGATGGTCTGATGCAGCGTGCCATCGCAGCCATCAAGATGGCAGAGCCCGAAATGGTGGTGATGACAGATGTAGCTTTGGACCCCTATTCATCCTTTGGTCATGACGGTATCGTGGAGAACGGCGAGATCGTGAACGATCCGACCGTAGCCGTGCTGGCCGAAATGAGTGTGTCGCATGCGAGGGCAGGAGCCGATTTTGTTGCCCCGAGTGACATGATGGACGGTAGGATAATCGCCATCCGGCAGGCGCTGGAATACAATGGTTACACCAACACCGGGATTCTCAGTTACGGTGCGAAATATGCTTCCTGTTTGTATGGTCCCTTTCGCGATGCACTGGACAGCGCGCCAGGTTTCGGCGACAAGAAGACGTACCAAATGGACATAGGCAACCGCAGGGAGGCAATAAAAGAAGTGCTGGCGGATGTAGAGGAAGGCGCGGACATCGTGATGGTAAAACCTGCGCTTGCCTACCTGGATATTATCAGGGAGGTGGCAAATAGTGTGCAGGTTCCCGTTAGTGCTTACCAGGTGAGTGGTGAATATGCCATGATAAAAGCTGCTTCAAAGATGGGATGGCTGAATGAGGATAAGGCAATACTCGAAACGCTTACTTCCATCAAAAGGGCAGGGGCAGGGATCATTGCCACCTATTTTGCGAAGGATGCCTGTCGTTTGATAAATGCCTGAACCGGTTTTTAGATAATTCAATTTTCCAGATAACATGAGCAGAAGCGAAGAATTGTTCAGACGTGCATCCGAATCGATTCCTGGTGGAGTGAATTCTCCAGTGCGGGCTTTCCGGAGCGTAGGCGGAACGCCGGTCTTCATCCGTAGCGCGAAAGGTGCCCGACTGATTGATGAGGACGGCAGGGAGTATATTGATTACATCAATTCATGGGGGCCGATGATCCTCGGCCATGCCTGGCCGCCACTGGTTGCCGCCATCCAGGCCAGGGTGGCGGATTCTACCTCTTTTGGGGCGCCGACGGAGATCGAGACCTCGGTGGCAGAACTTATCAGGAAGATGTGTCCGGGCATTGAACTGGTGCGTATGGTGAACAGTGGAACAGAGGCTTGTATGTCTGCCCTGCGGCTAGCCAGAGGATATACGGGTAGAAACAAATTCATCAAGTTCGAAGGCTGCTATCATGGACATGCTGATTCCTTTCTTGTGAAGGCCGGCAGTGGTGTGGCAACGCTGGAAATCCAGGCGGTACCGGGAGTAACCGAAGGAGTGGCCATCGATACGCTGACTGCACCTTACAATGATATCGAGGCGGTGAAGAACCTGGTGGCGAACAATCCTGGCAATATTGCTGCAATTATCATCGAACCTGTTGCGGGAAATATGGGATGCATCCTCCCTGAACCAGGTTTCTTACCTGCGCTTCGCGAGATATGCAGCCGGGAAGGCATCCTGCTGATCTTTGATGAAGTGATGACAGGTTTTCGCCTGGCCCCGGGCGGAGCGCAGGAGCGGTTTGGCATTAGGGCGGACCTGGTGACTTATGGCAAGGTGATTGGTGGCGGCATGCCTGTGGGTGCCTTTGGTGGCAGCCGCGAAATCATGTCGCATATCGCGCCGTTGGGCAAGGTCTATCAGGCGGGTACGCTCAGTGGCAACCCAATTGCGATGATTGCCGGCTACACCCTGCTGAAGGAACTTGATGATCATCCTGAAATATATGAACAACTGGAATCCATGGGTGCCCGCCTCGAACAAGGGCTTCGCGAGGTATTGGAAGATTCCGGTGAGCCCTTTGTGATCAACAGACTCGGGTCGATGATTAGTCTTCACTTCAGCGAGAAGCCGGTGAAAAACTTTCATGCCGCGGGCGCTGCAGACATAAAGAAGTTCGGACGATTCTTTCATGCCATGCTGAATCGGGGGATATACCTGCCGCCCTCGGCTTTCGAAAGTTGGTTCCTGTCTAACGCGCTGACCACCGCCGATATTGACAGGACGGTTGATACAGTGAGAACGAGTCTGCGGGAAATTAAATCTTAAAGCTTGTTTAGTGAAATAACAACTCACAAGGCTTAAGCCCCGTGTGTTTCTTGAAAGCCGTGGAAAAATGTGAAATGGATGAATATCCAAGCATCATCGACACGTCGGTAACGCTAAGTCCTTTTTCATACAACAGGTACCTGGCATGTTCCATACGCTGGCTCTGGTAGAAATCAAAGATGGTGGTGCCGAATAATTCCTTGAATCCCTTCTTTAAGTAACATTCATTGATGGCGACTTTCTTGCTCAGTTCCTTGATGGTGATTGGCTCACCAATATGCTGAAGCAGGATTTCCCTGGAACGGATGATCTTCTCGCGGTCGAGGTCGTTGGAAAGGAACTTGCACTGGAAACCTTCAATGGATTTTTCTCCGATCATGCATTCCAGGCTGTAGAGCAGCAGCATCTGGGTTTGCGCGTTGATGTAAATATTTTCAAGGCTGTCGGTGTAGTTATGATTGAGCAGGGCTTCCAGGACCATTGAGCTTCTGCCGCAGATAGAGAGGATTTTCGCAAAGGAAGAGGGGTGTCGGAAGTTGAGGATGTCCTCCGAGAGCCGGTTGGCCTGATTCCCAAAACCCGCAAACTGCGAAACGTGCAGTCCCGAAAAGCGAAAACTCAGCACGTCGATCGTGCTTACGCGGTTTGAACAGTTTTTATCGGCATTGACCAGGCATTGTTCGCATTCCCCACCCTGGTGGTTGCAGTACACGTTACCGGTGACACAGAATTTCAGTTCGAGATAGTTCTCCCGGGCATCGGCTTTTTTGTAATGGTAGACCATCATGCCCGTGTCTTCCATGTTCCACTGCGGGTTTCTCTGGTACCTTCTGATAAAATACTGCACAGAACCCGGAATCTGCTGTTCCTTTTCATAAACCAGCCTCAGTTCGTTCTCCATTACTGGTTGCCTGTAGGCTAATGCTAGTATGTCTGGGGGGTTGAACACGAATGCAAATTTAAGGGTCCGGGTTGATTTTTCTGTGATGAATCGTCATGGAACCTTCAAATCTTACGAAAGAAATGGTGATAAGGGAGATAAAAATCAAAATCAAAGCTAAAACCCATTCGGAATTTGCACAAGTGAATTTAAGATTCAGGCTTTAAGGTTTGACCTTCCCTAGTCAAAACTCTGATTACTGGCCGCCGCCAGCTTGATGATGTGATTGAACTGGGCAGGAGTAAGGTCGTTGTAGAAGAAGTAAACGGGGTCTATGCGCGTGCCGTTCTTGTGTACCTCGTAATGGCAGTGCGGTCCGGTAGACTTACCCGTGCTACCTACATATCCGATGATCTCGCCCCGGCGCACCCGCTGTCCTACCCGGACCTTCACCTTGAACATATGCCCGTAGAGGGTTTCATATCCATATCCATGGTTGATCACCACATGATTCCCATAGCCATTGCCCGAGTTGCCGGCGGTTTTTGCCACCCCGTTCGCCGTGGCATATATCGGTGTACCCTGCGGAGCCGTGAAATCCAGACCGGCATGAAAACGAGGCGTTTTATAGATCGGATCGATCCGGTATCCAAAGCCCGAAGCCACCCTTTTGAGGTCGGTATTGCTCATTGGCTGAATGGCCGGAGTAGAGGAGAGCAGTTGTTCCTTGTTCTTGATAAATCCCGCGATCTGCACATACGATTTATCCTGGACGGCTATTCGCCGCTCCAGTTTCAGCAGGGTATTCATCACTGAGGTTTCCAGTTCATACTGGTTGAGACTGTTCACCAGTTTCATCTCCTTTTGTTGTTCGAGCTCCTTCAACCTCGCGCTGTCGGGTATCGGGTTGGCTTCGAAGATTGCCCGGTACACTTCATTGTCCCGATCCTCCAGCTCCACCATCCTCGACTGCAGCTTCTTCGCCTTTTCGTCGAGCAGGTAGTAATTTTCTTTAAGGGCATAATTTTCCTGGTGAAGTCTTTTTTCGTTTGCAGATGGGAAGTAACGATAGGCAGCAGAAACGATGATCAGCGCGGTCACCAGGGCGGCAGATATAAATCCGAGCACCCTAAGCAGTTTCACCCGGAGAGGAGTGACCAGTTTTTCATACCGTAGCGAATTGGTATTGTAGAAGTACTTTATCTTTTTCATGACCTGGGGCAGAAGGGGCTCATCCGCAATCGTTTCCTTAATTTTGCCCGGTGTTAAACGTAGCCAAAGTAACCAAAAATAGTTTTCCGTCCTCAAAATACCACCCACAATTGTTCCTGTTATGATGAATAGCTCGGAGATACGGGAGCAATTTCTTGCCTTCTTCCATTCAAAGGGTCATAAGATTGTTCCATCGGCACCCATAGTTATCAAGAATGACCCCACACTTCTTTTCACTAACGCGGGAATGAACCAGTTCAAGGACTTTTTTCTGGGCAACCGCAAGCCGGACAATCTGCGCGTGGCCGACACACAAAAATGCCTGCGGGTAAGCGGCAAACATAACGACCTGGAAGAAGTAGGTGTAGACACCTATCACCACACCATGTTTGAAATGCTGGGTAACTGGAGCTTTGGCGACTATTTCAAGAAAGAGGCCATTGAATGGAGCTGGGAACTGCTCACCCGGGTGTATCAACTCGACAAGGACAGGTTGTATGTGACGATATTCGCCGGAGATCTGCAGGAAGGTCTCGAAATGGACGAAGAAGCACTGAATGAATGGAGAAAATATGTGCCTGAGGCCAGGATCCTTCGGGGTAACAAGAAAGATAATTTCTGGGAAATGGGTGACACAGGCCCCTGCGGCCCCTGCTCGGAGATACATTTCGATTCACGGACCAATGAAGAACGCCTCAAAATCGAAGGAGCATCGCTTGTCAACAAGGATCATCACCAGGTGATCGAAATATGGAACAATGTGTTCATGCAGTTCAACCGCCTGAAAGATGGCAACCTGGTTCCACTACCTGCTAAGAATGTAGACACCGGTATGGGCTTTGAAAGGCTGGTCCGCGTGATCCAGCAGGTGCAGAGCAACTACGACACCGATGTTTTTTCCGGAACAATCGCGGCAACGGAAAAGATATGTGGTCAGTCGTACGACCGCAGCGACAGCAAAGAGGCTATTGCCTTCCGCGTAATCGCCGATCATATCCGCGCCATCGCCTTCGCGATAACCGATGGACAGCTGCCTTCGAATACTGGTGCGGGTTATGTGATACGCAGGATCCTCCGCCGTGCGGTTCGTTATTACTATTCGTCATTAAATTATCGTCAGCCCCTGTTGTATCAATTGTTGCCCGTGGTTAGCGGGCAGTTCAAAACCGTTTTCCCTGAACTCAGGCAACAAGAGGAATTCTGTTCAAAAGTGATAAGGGAAGAAGAAGAGGCATTCCTCCGAACCCTGGAAAAAGGTCTCAGGAAAATTGATGAGATACTAACGGTTACCAACACTGCAAATACAGGCTCTGCCGACGTTCCGTCTGGCGTGATCAATGGCAGGACTGCTTTTGA
>DATHKS010000444.1:0-2008 GCA_035488975.1 Chitinophagaceae bacterium
AGTCGATCAGAAACACTTATACCCGTTTAAAAACGACTCCTGGATGATTATTGGACCCTGCGGTTGGCAACCCGAATTCGGGTTGCCAACCGCAGGGTCGGGTTGCCAACCCAGATATCATTTTTTGACCTTCCCCGAACAATGCCATTACTCCATCTCACATTATTATTTTACTTTGTTCGTCTAAAGTCATCATATGAAAAAATTCTTCAAGCGGTTTTTTCTCTTCCTTCTTCTTATTATCCTCGTTTTCTCCGGGTATGCCGTTATTACCGGCAGGACCTATCTCTTCAAAGCCGTGTATTATAATTTTGCAGACATCGATGACTACAAAATATTCTCCAACGATACTATCTCCACCGCAACATCACAGCCATGGACATTCGCGGCGGATTTCAACAAACATCCATTACCGGATACCTTACATGCTCTTCTGGAGAGATTAAGGACCGTTGCCGTGGTCGTGACTAAATCCAATTCATTGCTTTTCGAAAAATATTGGGACGGGTACAGCGAAAAATCCCTCTCCAATTCTTTTTCCATGGCAAAGAGTTATACAAGCCTTCTTATTGGCGCGGCCATCAAGGAGGGGAAGATCTCATCGGTAGAGGAGCCTGTCGGCGATTTCCTTCCTGAGTTTAAACAGGGACTTGGCGCCAAACTCCGCATAAAGGACCTGCTCACGATGAGCAGCGGCAGCGACTGGAATGAATCCTATGCCAACCCGCTGTCCGTTACTACCGAGGCCTATTATGGCAACGACCTGTATAAGACGGCGACCGGCGTGAAGATCGTCAGGCTACCGGGCTCCTATCATACATACCACTCGGGAGATACGCAACTACTCGGGCTGCTTCTCGAAAAGGCGACGGGAAAACGACTGAGCGAGTATGCTTCAGAGAAATTGTGGCAACCCCTCGGCGCGGAACAGCCCGCATTGTGGAGTACGGATAAAGCGGGTGGGCATGCAAAGGCCTATTGTTGTGTGAACAGCAATGCCCGCGACTTCGCGCGCATCGGTCAGCTGATGCTCGACAGTGGTCGCTGGAAGGGCACCGAGATCATAGACCCGGCCTATTATTCCGCATCCATCAGCCCCTGCCTTATCCCCGATGAGGAAGGCAAGCCCTGCGACTACTATGGCTATCAATGGTGGCTTCGCCCCAATTACCCCGGCGTCTTTTATGCGCGGGGGATTCTTGGTCAATATACCATCGTCATTCCTTCGAGGCAGATCGTAGTGGTGCGGCTGGGCCATATGCGGTCGTCCCGGCGACCGAATGGAGCCCCCGAAGAGATCGATGCACTCATCAACTGGGCCATGACCTTATAAAGCATTCGTCTCTTACCTTTGCGCCATGCGAAAATTGGGCATGGAGGAATTGGGGCGAAAGACGGCGGACGAGTTCAGGCAATCGGAGAAGATCCCGATCATCGTGATACTCGAGAACATCCGCAGCGCCTACAATGTCGGCAGTGTCTTCCGTACGGCCGATGCCTTCCTCGTGGAGGCGATCTATATCGTGGGCTACTCTGCCAAACCCCCGCACAAGGAAATAAAGAAGACGGCCCTCGGCGCAGAAGAGACCATTGCCTGGAAGCATTTTGCCAGCACTGCGGAGGCCATTGCAGAAGTGAGATCCATGGGCTATACCGTCTATGCCGTAGAGCAGGTGGAGAAAAGCATTTCACTGGAAAAATTCCGGGCAGACGGACCCATCGCCGTGATCTTCGGGAATGAAGTGACCGGTGTGGACCAGGCTACCATTCATTTATCTGACGGATGCATCGAAATTCCCCAGCTGGGGATGAAGCATTCATTGAATATCGCGACCGCTGCCGGCGTGGTGCTTTGGGAAATGGTCCGGCAGGCACTGCCCGAACCCAACAATAAGAGATAGGAACAATATCGCGTCATTGGTTTTCCATTGCCGCTTCGCGAGAAACAAACATATGAGTAAAGTAAAAAATTACCTGAGTCTTATAAAATTCTCACATACCATCTTCG
>DATHKS010000445.1:0-2973 GCA_035488975.1 Chitinophagaceae bacterium
CGATCTTCAGTTCGATGAAGATGCAGTACCAATGAACCTCTACCTCTTCGTTCCCTCCAAGAGGATCATGCAGTCCACCTTCAATAAAAAAGGCAACAAGTATTATTTCGACTTCGACAAGGGAACCGTTCCGCTGCCCTACGGGTTCAGGGCCGTGCTTTTCGCCTATGGCAGCACGAAGAACAGTATCGTCTACGGCATCTCCGAGTTTACCATCACCGACGATCAGCTCGTGCCGGTGGTGATAAAAGAAACCACGAAGGAAAAACTCCAATACATTCTACAGGGAAAGAATATAGATGGTGTACAGCTGGATGCTATTGAAAAGAAAATTGAAATTATTCCCAAACCATGCTTGGGAGATTCGTCCGTCATCCAGGGCAGCGACGAAACTCCAAGAAAATAGATGGATCATTATCAGTAAAGCATTCTCACCTTTATCGTATGCTTCACCTCCTTCAATAATTGTAATGCCTGCGAGGATAATTGCTTATCCACGTCAAGCACCACGTACCCGATATCCTCGTTGGTCTTCAGGTACTGTCCCACGATATTGATATGATGTTTGGATAATTCTGTATTGATCGCCGACAGAACACCCGGTACATTATTATGAATATGGAGTATGCGGTGCGATCCTTCCTGCGGCGGCAATGCCAACCCCGGTACCGTATGCGAACCGAATGTGATTCCTTTTTCGAGATAGTTGAACAACTTCACGCTCACATCCTCCCCGATATTTTGCTGCGCCTCTTCCGTTGATCCGCCTATATGCGGTGTCAGGATCACGTTGGGAAGATCCTGCAGCGGCGATTGAAAGCGGTCGCCATTCTTCTCCGGCTCCCAGGGAAATACATCGATCGCGGCGCCACTAAGAGCGCCCTCGATGAGGGACTTGCGCAA
This sequence comes from Chitinophagaceae bacterium, assembly GCA_035488975.1. Classification (GTDB taxonomy): domain Bacteria; phylum Bacteroidota; class Bacteroidia; order Chitinophagales; family Chitinophagaceae; genus DATHKS01. The sequence goes on from DATHKS010000445.1 coordinate 904, forward strand.
TGCATCCAGGTCGACCACCTCTCCCCTCGCATAGTTGATGAGGATGGAGCCCTTCTTGAAATGTTTCAGCGTTGTCTTGTTGATAATATTCTTCGTCTGGCTCGTCTCCGGCACATGAAGCGTCACCACATCCGACTGGCCAAGTACTTCCTTGAGAGTCTTGCCATCCATCGCATTTCCCAACGGGAGTTTCGTCTCCACGTCATAGAAGATCACCTTCATTCCCAGTCCCTCGGCAAGGACGCTTACCTGGCTGCCGATATTCCCATACCCGATGATCCCCAATGTCTTTCCACGCAGCTCAAAGCTTCCCTTGGCATCCTTCATCCAGATCCCTTCATGTGCCGCCTTGTTCTTGTCCGGTATCCGCCGGATCAGCATGATCGAGAGACCGATCACCAGTTCCGCCACCGACCTCGTATTGGAATAGGGCGCGTTGAACACCGCCACGCCATTTTTGGTGGCCGCCTTCAGGTTTACCTGGTTTACCCCTATGCAAAAGCAGCCGATAGCCTGTAATTTCCGGGCCGCGTCCAGCACTTTAGGGGTTATCTGCGTCTTGGACCGGATGCCCAGGATATGGACATCCCGTATTTCCCTGATCAATTCCTCCTCTGTCAGGGCCTTGGTGATCTTCTGTACCTGCGCATAGCCCTGTTGTTGAAAGTTTTTCACTGCGAGGTCGCTGATATTCTCCAAAAAGAGGATCCGGATTTTTTCCTTAGGATAACTAGTTTTTTTGCTGCTTGCCATACTGCAAATATAACCAGGCCGTTATTAAGATAAATAGGCGGTCTGGGGAAAAGTTGATTTGCGGATCAAAATTTGTTACGGCTATTTTTGTTAAAACGATCTCTATTGAAAAACATCCTGTACACTATCGGTTTTGTCCTGATCCTTTATGCCTGCAATGACGCCTCGTCCCATACGGAAAAGAAACCCGAACCCGAAGATTCTCTCCAGTATTACCCGGCCACGCCGAAGCCACTGGATAAGCAGGTGTACCGCCACTATTACAGGACCCTGACCTCTTTCTTCGACTCTCTCCTCATCAGGAGGGGATTCAACGGAGGCATCCTGGTAGCCAAGGAAGGCAGCATCATCTACGAGAAATACGTGGGTTTTCATGATCTCCGGAAAAAGGACCCGCTCACCGATACATCTACCTTTCATATAGCATCTACCAGCAAGACCTTCATGGGCATTGCCGTTCTTCGCCTGGTGCAGGAGAAGAAATTATCCCTGCAGGATTCCATCCAGACCTTCTTTCCCGGTCTCCCCTATCCCGGAATTACGGTGAAGATGCTGCTCGATCACCGGAGCGGCCTGCCGAATTACCTGTATTTCATTACCAATAAGAATTGGGACAAGAATAAAATGGTCACCAATGTCGATGTGCTGAACTTCCTATATACACAACATCCCAACCGCTCGGGCTCGCCTAACCGCGGCTTCAGCTATTGCAATACCAACTTCGTCCTGCTTGCACTCATCGTGGAGAAACTCACTGGTCAGCCTTACCCGCAGTACATGCACCAGAAGTACTTTGCGCCGCTGCATATGGATCATACATTCGTCTTCACGCTGGCAGACAGCGCGAGGGTCTCCCCTTCCTTTAATTATAATAGTACCGCCTGGGCCAACGATATCTTCGAGGGAACTTATGGCGACAAGAATATCTACTCCACGCCGCAGGACCTGTTGAAATGGGACCAGGCGTTATACACGGATCAACTGATCGGCAAGCCGCTTCTCGATTCGGCGTTTACTCCCAATAGCAATGACCGGCCCTCGATCCATAACTACGGCCTGGGCTTCCGGATGCTCATGCTGCATAACGGGAAGAAAGTGATCTATCACTTTGGAAGATGGCACGGCTTCAATGCCGCCTTCGCAAGACTGATCGATGAAAAGGTGACCATCATTATCCTCGGGAATAAATTCAACCGCGGCATCTACAATACGGCACACAAGGCCTATGACCTCTTCGGCGACTATGGCCAAGGTGGTAAGCAGGAAGAGGAAGAACCGGAGACACCGGCTGGGAAGAAGAAGGCCAATTAATCAATT
>DATHKS010000446.1:0-3014 GCA_035488975.1 Chitinophagaceae bacterium
CCATAGCACAGGTTCGCTGCGCGCGCGGATTGCTTGCCTACACGCTCTTCGATCTCTATGGTCCCATCGTTGTCGCGCCATTGGAGGTATTGAAGAATCCGCTGCAGGAAACACCGCTTGCCCGGTTATCCAACGACGAGATGGTCGCCTACATCGAAGATGACCTGGCTGCCGCCGCCGCCGATCTGCCTTTACCTGCAGACGCCGAATACGGACGCTTCAATAAGGCGCTGGCCAAGATGATCGATATACGCCTCAATCTCCACGAAAAGAAATGGGGAAAGGTGAAGGAACTCGCCAATGATATCATCGCCTACAATGCCTATTCATTAGATGCAGACTACTCTGCGATGTGGGACCTGGAAGGTGCGAAGAACAGTCACGAAGTGATCTGGGCCATTCCCTGCGATTACGCCGGCACGAGCGAAAACCAATGGCAGCTGATGGTATTGCCCGCCAATTTTTCTCCTAAAGGTGGTTTTGGAACGATACAAAGCACCTGGTGGTTCTATGACAGGTTCGAGGGCGGTGATGCGAGAAAGAAGATGCTGATCACTGAATTCACCGGTACCGATGGGATCACTTACAACCGCAGCAATCCGGGTGACCTCATGGACTGGGGCCCGATTCCACTCAAGATAAACCAGGATGCTGCTCGCACCACGGGACTTACTACTGTCGACATAATAATGTATCGCTATGCCGACGTACTTCTATCCAAGGCCGAGGCTATAGCTAACGAAGGAAGCGCGCCGACCGCCGAAGCAATGGAGTTGGTGAACAAGGTGAGGAGAAGAGCACAACTGCCGGATAAGAACCTGGCTGATTATAGTTCGCTGGCCGCATTCAACGATCTCGTTCTCGTGGAAAGAAGCCATGAGTTCTGGGCGGAGAACGGACAATACCGTGCGGATCTCATTCGCCATGGGAAGTTCATCACCCGTTGCCAGGAAGTGACACAGTCGACATATACCGGCCCTAACAAAGTTCTCTATCCATTTTCCCTGAAGGCTGTTAGCGAAGGAAAGGGGAAGTTTATTCAGAACCCGGGCTATAATTAAGAGGCCGATGACCATAGTATAAAGTCAAAAATCAAAATTAAAAAGTCAAAAGGTGTCCGCGGGGAGAAAATCAAAATTGTGAATAGAACGCCTAAATGATCATAAGCAGCTTTAGGACTGCTGCTATTCACGACCTGCCTGCCGGCAGGCAGGTTCACGATTGACGATTCACGATTTATATCACATTTATGAAAGGAAAGAGCTTTTACGCGATAATACTGCCCGCGATCATTGCAATCTCGATGTTGCAATGCAAGAAGAGCAAGACGGGCGATGATACGCCGCCAGTGACGGATCCTGTTATTTCATATGAAGTATCAACGGCCGTCTATCCCAATACCGAACGGGGATTTATCAAGACCTATCCCGTGTATGCGGAGGGAGCCTCGCTGGATCTTCCACAATTGAAATTATTGCGGGGACAGAATATTTCTATGATCCTGCGAAATTTTTACCTGGATAAATTCAAGACACAGGCCATCAGCAGTCCCGAGTTGGCGCTGATCCAGGCCGATCTCGATAAGGCGCGTGAGGCGGGGTTGAAGGTGATACTTCGTTTTGCCTATACGGATGAGATGACTGGTACAGATGCGGCGTTGGCCATCGTTGAACAGCATCTCGATCAGTTGAAGCCCCTTTTTGAGGCGAACAAGGATGTCATCGCGTTCGTACAGGCGGGCCTCATCGGTGCCTATGGTGAATGGCATGACTCGAGCAATGGACTGGCAACGGAAGAGAATGAAAGAAAGGTATTGACAAAATTGTTAAGTGTTCTCCCGCTGGAGATCATGGTGCAGGTGAGGACGCCGGGACAAAAGCAGGCGATATTCAATTCGAACCTGCCCGTTGGCAAGGACATCGCCTATACTGCGGAAGGCAGGGCCCGTGTCGGTCATCACAATGATTGCTTCCTTACCGGAGGTACCGAGTATGGCACCTACAATAATATAATTGCCGAGAAACAATACATCAGCAACGACGCCCTGTATGTGCCCGTGGGAGGAGAGACCTGTCCGCCGGCAGCCGGCTATTCACCCGATTGTGCCGCGGGGCGAACCGACATGAAGTCCCTGAAATGGACCTATCTCAATCTCGATTGGTATCCGGCAACGATCAATGCGTGGAAGATCTCCGGTTGTTTCGACGAGTTTCAAACCTATCTCGGGCATCGGCTCGCGCTGCTGAAGGCGACGCTGCCCGACCAGTCGGCCGTGAATGGTGAGTTGAAACTCAACATCACCCTCAGCAATCGAGGGTATGCGCCACTGTATAATAAGAAAAACACATTGCTTGTGTTGAAGAATAAGGGCACAGGGCAGTTCTATGATATTCCCCTGAGCGTGGATGTGCGCGATGTAAAGCCATTGGTGGATTTCGTGGTACAGCAAACGGTTAATCTCTCGGGCATTCCTGCTGGCGACTATGATCTCTACCTGAAGATCGCGGACCAGGCCAGCAGCTTAAAGGATAGGCCGGAGTATGCGGTGAGGCTGGCGAATACAGGAGTTTGGGTGGAGGACCATGGCGGTATGAACAGCCTGAAGCATGTGATCAAGATCGCGGCGATGTGATGATAGGGTACAATTCAATCATAAAAAGTAAAAGAAAAAATATGAGGAACAATATTATCTATCTAGGCCTGTTGCTTGTCCTTGTCTTCGGGGAGAGTTCCTGTAAGAAGGACGATACGGGAAGCGGAACGAAGGCCGTGTTCAGCTACGTAGCGGATGGCTATAAAGTGAACTTCACCAACTTCTCTACTAATGCCACTGCGTATAGCTGGGATTTCGGCGACCAGAGCGGTGTTACTTCCACGAGTAAGGCGCCGCAACACATTTTTACAAAGAAGGGTGATTTCCTCGTAACCCTGACCGCCACAAACGGAACGGAGTCGAGTGAGTTCAAGGACACTGTCAGCATCATCGGGCCTAATATCAAGATCGATGGTGATTT
>DATHKS010000447.1:0-13128 GCA_035488975.1 Chitinophagaceae bacterium
CTCGTACTAGTTGATCAATATTATGGGGAAATTGTACTGGCCGGAAAGAGGGTTCGAACTACAGACTGCCCGTTGAATATTGATTATTTAGCATTAAATATTAAATATTTCATTCGGGTCTCCCTCAACATAACAAGATCAGAACGGTTGGCCGTGTGTCTGCCTGATCAACCACCGTACAATAAAAGGAAATATCTTCGAGCTCCTTACAAGCATACCAGTCAGGTACGCATTCCCGAAGAGCCGTTGTATCCTGCGCCCCATTGCCAGTCTTTTTTCAAATGCCTTACGCCATGCGCCCGCATACCCCGATTCCATTTCAGCTCTCGAACAATTTCCTTCGAGGAAACGACGTATGTTTTCAGCGGCTATCTTGCTTCCATGCAATGCCATGCTCATTCCATTGCCACAGAGGGGAGTGATCATGCCGGCGGCATCCCCGATCATCAGCACATGATCTTCGACCTGTGATTTCGATTCGAAACTGATCTGGGAAATGGCCAACGGTGCATCGTAGAGTCGTTGGCTGCCGGCGAAGATCTTCTCCAGGTGCGGATTGGCGGAAAGAATGGACTCCTCCATTTTCAAAATATCTCCGCCACTCTTCTGGAGGTTAGCGGCTGTAGTAAGATAGCACAGGCAATACTTATCGTCTTCGATCCTGACCACGCCGCAATAGCCACCGCTGAATGTATGCAGCGCGATGGTATCGGCGGGGAAATCGCATTTCACATGATATTTAACGCCGACATAATTATTCAGCTTGTTCCTGGCGGTAGTTGTAAAACTCCTCTTCCATTTGATATCGAGATTGCTTCGCTTTCCATAGCTTCCACAGGCCACCCTGGCGCGGTAGGAATATTGCGACTCTTCCACGATGAATTCATCTTCACCGAAATGGACATCCGTTACCTTGGCATTCTCCTTTATGATCACGCCCGCGTTTCTTGCCAGGGCAGCCATTGTATTATCCAACAGGTAGCGACTGATTCCGAATCCACCGAGCGGGAGCGCCTGTTCCATCAGCGTTCCGTGTGGCGAGGAAACCTGTAATTTCTTTATTCCCGACACATGCAGCCCCGGAAGATCGATGCCGAGACCGGATAGGAAATCCCAGGATTCGAGACTGATATATTCCCCGCATACTTTATGAAAGGGATATTCTTCTTTCTCGAGGAGAAGAACGGTATGACCCATTCTTCCCAACTGGATCGACAATCCAAGTCCGGCGAGTCCACCGCCCACAATGGCAATATCAAATACCTCATTCTCCAAGAGAGAGTTTTTTATCGCTTGAAACCACGAGCCAGCGGAAGGCCCACTTCCACCGGATAGAATAATCGCCTATCCCGGCCATGCGGAACAACTGCTTCCAATCTTCTTTCCTGAAACTCCTCGCTACGGAAAGACAGGCATCGTTCTTTACGAGATAGGAACGACTGAAGAAACGGGTGATATATTTTATCAGGTAATAGGCGAGCCAATGCCGCTGGAGATCGTTTATGAAAAATCCTTTGCGGCTGTTTCGTTGCACCCAGCGAAGCATGAAGACCAACTGCTCATCGGTAAGATGATGGCAGAAGAGCGAAGAGAAAACAATATCGGGTTCATTCCCCTCGAAATCGACCAGGGCATAGTCGCTACAGATCCATTGACAGGGGAGGCCGGGGTACTGCTGTTTGGCGAAGGCGATGCATTCGGCATTCATATCGATACCGATGAAGGTTGCAGGAATATTCTTTTTCTGCAGATACTTATGAATGATGAATAGATTGTCACCACCACCACAGCCAATCTCGCAAACGATAAGGCGCGCGGTATCTTCTCTGGATAAATTCCGTACGCCCTCCAGCGTGATCGCATGTCCGCCTAACCGCGTATTGATCACGTTGAGTTCGCGGAGGGTCTGCGCCATTGCCGGGAAGGGGATGTCATCTGCATCCATCAGTTCCTTGGTATAGCTCCGACGATGAAGATTGATCATGTCGATAGAATGAAAGTTTCCATGGTAAGTCCGGGACCGAAGGCGGCGCCGAATATGTTCTCCTTGCCGGTCCGTCCCTCCAGCGAGTGCATGATCTTCTCGAGCACGAATAAGACCGTGGGAGACGACATGTTCCCATGGTCCCTTAATACGTCATAGCAAGGTTGAAGTTGACCATTGGTAAATTCCAGGCTTTTGTGAACGGCTTCCAGTATTTTCTTGCCGCCGGGATGAATGCACCAGTGACCGATGTCCTCTTTGTTCATGCCGGCATCGATCAGCGCGCTTCTAACGAGGCCTTCGAAATCCTCTTCGATGAGATCGGCTACATAGCCGCTGAGGGTCATGAGGAAGCCGGAGGAAGAAAGCTCCCAGGCCATATCCTTCTTGCCTTTCACGGCTACAGTGGAGTAGAAATGATCGACCTGCAGACCCGCACGGGTGGTATCGCCGGAAACGAGCATAGCGGCCGATCCATCTCCGAACAGCATACTGCTGGTAATATTGTCGATACTATGTTCTTTTTGAAAATGCAGCGTGCATAGTTCCGTGCAAACGATCAACACGTTTGCCTTGCTGTCTGCCTTGCAGAACGCATCGGCTATTTTCAATGCATGGATCGCCGCGTAGCAACCCATGAAATTGATCGATGTACGGAAGGTGGTGGCAGGCAATTCGAGTAATTCCAATAATTCCAGGTCGAGACCAGGCGCGCTCATTCCCGTGCAACTGACGGTGATGAGGTGCGTGATTGCCGCGTCTTTCACGCGGTTTCTACAATTCACGACGGCTTCTAGTGATAGCTGGCCGGCATACTTCCGGTACCAACTCATCCTTTGCTCGAGGGAGGGAAAGGGCTCCAGGTTTTCCGAAGAGGGATAGAACTGCCATTCGCCTGCGGAAAGACTGTAGTCCGGGATCACGGAGTAGCGATAATCGATTCCGCCTTTGCGATAGAGGAACCGGAGTTTGCGGCCATCATCATCATTCAGGGCATAGACCCGCTGCATGAAATCCAGGATAGCAGGCTGCGCGTGCCTGTGTGCCGGGACGGCTGTACCAATTGAAATTATTTTACTCAAAAGAGCCTCCAGGTTAATAATATGATAAATGCTGTATTCGTGCAGGCGGCAGCCAGCCAGTTCATCCGCATCGTGTTCCGGAAATCGGCGGCGGAGTTATTTTTCCTCACCTCGGCAAACCATCTTATGAAATAAACGATGATCGGGATGAAAAAGATGCTTACTACCATTAATTTCTTCGCTTCACCTTCCTGAATAAAGAATTGTGCCATGAATAGCCAGGCGAAGGCATAAACCACTGCACAGAAGATGAAAGTGCCTGTGTATCCAAGCTTACAGCTCAATGTAGTTACTCCATCCTCCAGGTCCTGCTCGTGCTGGTAGATCTGGGTAAGCGGATAAAATCCCCCAATAAGCAGGGCCGAAATGACCATCCCCTGCCACGGTACAGGTTGGGTATGGTCCAGGTTGCAACCATAATAGACGAGCCAGAAAGTAAGGGCGCCCTGGAAAATGATCACGGTGAGGTAGCCAATTACGGGAAATTTCTTTAACCGTATGCCGCGGTAGCTGTATGCCTTGGAGGCGCCGATATAGAGAGGTATGAGTGCGGCAAAGAGCGGCGCGACAAACCAGCTCAGCACAAGAGCGGCAATATCGAGTACGATGGTCGTCAGGAAAAGTTCGCGCGAAGGCGGTGGCGGTTTCTCCAATCCGCCGATACTCTTTGTATCCCGGTCCATGTAGCTGTTGTATCCATTACTGGCTGGATAGATAAGCAGGTGAAGGATGAAGAAGACGAGCAGGGCCCTTGCCCAATCGATATGCTGTACTTGTGAAAGGGCAAAGAAATAGAGCGGTGAAAGGAATATGGAGAAGGGAATTCGGAGGAGTTTGATGGTTGAGGGAGAGAGCATATTGTTAGAAGTTAGGATAGGGTACTAGCGAGGAATAAGTAATTAGGAATAGGGAATTAGGCCTCACCACCATCTATCCAACATGTATGTGAATCCTATTAAAAAAAGTTACCGCAAAGAAATGTTTGTTCTGCTGAGGCCCAATTCCTAATTCCCAATTTCTTATTCCTTACTGGCTATTCCTACGCTCAATAGCTGCGTAACAAGCGCCTCCAACTCCTTCACTCTTTTCTCAAGTTCGGGTAGTTTCCGGGTGACGGCCTGGCTACGCAGGGCAGCAGTATAGTCGTAAGCGGGAGAGCCGGTGACTGCCTTTCCGGCGGCCACGGATTTACTCACTCCACTCTGGGCATTTACTTTTGCGCCATCGCCTAATTGTATGTGTCCGACGATGCCGGCCTGTCCGCCGATCATCACGCCATTGCCGATCTTGGTACTGCCACTCACACCCGCCTGGGCGGCTATCACAGTACTATTGCCGATCTCCACGTTGTGTGCGATCTGTATGAGATTATCGAGCTTCGCTCCTTTCTTAATAAGAGTGGAACCAATGGTTGCCCTGTCGATCGTTGAATTGGCGCCGATCTCCACATCGTCTTCCACGCGCACATTGCCGATCTGTGGCACTTTCTTGAAACTGCCGTCCGCCTGTGGCGCAAATCCAAATCCATCGCTGCCTATTATTGTACCCGCATGCACGATGACTTGGTTACCTAATTCGCAGTCATGATAGATCTTCACTCCGGGATGGATCACACAGTTGTCGCCGATCCTCACATTGTCGCCGATATAGGCATTGGGATAGATCTTCGTATTGTCACCCAACTTAACATTCTCTCCCAGGTAGGCAAAGGCGCCGATGAATACCTGCTGGCCGTAAACGGCGCTCTTCGATATATAGCTCGGTTCCTGGATGCCACTCATCTGTTGCTGCATGATCTCCTGGTACTTGCTAAGCAGTGTTGCAAAAGCGGTATACGCATCGGGCACCCGTATCAGCGTGGTACTGACAGGCTGCTTCAATTCATAGGAATCGCTAATGATGATCACGCTCGCGCGTGTACTGTAGAGGTATTCTTCGTATTTCGGGTTGGCAAGAAAACTCAACTGGCCCTCCTGGGCCTCTTCGATCTTACCGAACGAGCCCACGGATGCATTCGCGTCGCCTTCGATCTTACCGTTTACTATTGCTCCTATTTGAGATGCAGAGAAGGTCATGATAATGATTTCTTATTACCGGTTAACAGTGCTGGTAAGTTTCGGGGCAGATTTCATGCAGGTAATTCCAATACTCAGTAACCAGGATAGCAAATGTAATATTTTTTAACCGTGCTACTGAGGTTGTGCTGGATCAGGGCATTGTCGACCTGCGAGATGTCTTTTATGGTTCCATCCTTGAACAGGATATTGATCCGTTCGTCCTTCGGATCGTACGTTGTATTGATTGCTTCGCCCGTAAAAACAAAATAGTCTGCCTCTTTCCCCGTTAGCTTCAATTTCTCGCAGGCCTCCGATTTTTTTTCATGCACGAAATCCGCCGTGAAAGGCAATGCCTGCAGCTTTACCTTAAGCAATTTCCGTTCCACTAAAGACCGGCAAAGTGTAGCAAGAATCTTGTCGGGATGATGACACCAGTTCTTGATCGTTGCCATCACATCATGATCGTCGAGATAGCAAAAAGTATCGAGATGGTGCTCTATCGAGACCGGTGTGCCCGGATTTTGAAGGAAGAAGTCCAGTGCCGGGGTCGCGGCGGCTGCCTTTTCACCTGCGAGTATCAGTTGCTTCGCACGCCGGATCACCTTCACCAATGTTCGTTCTGCTACCAATACCGTCTTATGTAAATAAACCTGCCAGTACATAAGGCGGCGGGAGACGAGGAATTTCTCAATGGAATAGATCGCCTTTTCCTCCACCAGCAGGTTTCCGTCCTTCACCGTCAGCATCTTGATAATGCGATCATAGCCGATCACTCCCTCCGATACGCCCGTGAAGAAACTGTCGCGGTTGAGATAGTCCATCCGGTCCACATCCAGTTGGCCCGACACGAGTTGGTGCAGGAAGGCTTTTGGATATTTATCGGTGAAAATTTCGATCGCTGTATTCAGTTGGCCGTTGAATTCCTCGTTCAGTTTCCGCATCAGCAGGATGGAGAGGGTCTCATGGTGAACATTGGGAATGAGTTCCTGCTCCAGCGCATGTGAGAACGGTCCATGGCCAAGATCATGGAGGAGGATGGCCGCCTTTGCACCCAATTCCTCGTTTTCACTAATAGCGATGCCTTTTGCCTTCAGTTCATTCAGCGCAGTGCACATGAGATGGTAGGCTCCCAGGGAGTGATGCAATCTTGAATGTACAGCGCCGGGATAAACGAGATGGGCGAATGCCATCTGGTGGATATTGCGTAAACGCTGGTAAATGGGATGGGAAATAATTTGTAGGATCAACGGGTTGTCAATAGTAATAAAACCATATACCGGGTCGTTGATGATCTTTCTGACTACTGCCATTGTTGCGTTTTTGTTAAAGGCCCCGAAAGGGCAGGCGGCAAAAGTACAAAGGCAGCGGTTAAAAAGCTATTTTTGAACGAAGCGCATCGTAAGACGTCATCGCCGGTATTTTAATCATTAATTCAAAGAAGAAAGAAACGATAAAATTTACACATGGCATTAGCAAAAATTATTTGGGTGGACGATGAGATTGAAAGCCTCCAGTCCCAGAAATTATTCCTGGAGAATAAAGGCTACGAAGTACAGACATTCACCAATGGATTCGATGCAATAGACTACGTGAAGGAAAACCTCGTCGATGTAGTTTTGATCGATGAGAGCATGCCGGGTATCACCGGCCTGGAGACGCTGGCAAAGATCAAGGAGATCAACCAGTCGCTCCCCGTTGTACTGATCACCAAGAATGAGACGGAGAACCTCATGAACGAGGCGATCGGAAGCCAGATCAGCGATTACCTGATCAAACCGGTAAACCCGAACCAGGTCTGGCTGAGCCTGAAGAAGATCATCGACAATAAACGGCTCGTTGCCGAACGCACCACTACCGCCTACCAGCAGCAGTTCCGCAATCTCTTCATGGCGCTCAATGCCAACCCCGACTATAATGAATGGATGGATATTTACAGGAAGCTCGTGTATTGGGAACTCGAAATGCAGAAGAGTGATAGCCCCGAGATGCGGGAAATATTGCAAAGCCAGAAGGGCGAGGCGAACACGGAATTCTTCAAGTTCGTATCGCGGAATTATGCCTCATGGGTGAACCCGAAGAGTACCGATGGACCGGTGATGAGCCATTCGCTGATGAAGTTTAAGGTATTGCCTCACCTGGAGAAGGGTACGCCATTATTCTTCATCCTGATCGATAACCTTCGCTTCGATCAATGGAAGGCGATCCAGCCCATTTTCGCAGAGAGTTTTCGCATACTGGAAGAGGATAGTTTCTATAGTATACTGCCTACTGCCACGCAGTATTGCCGCAACGCCATCTTCGCTGGTCTCATGCCGGCGGAGATAGAGAAGCAGTACCCGCAACTTTGGAAGAATGACGAAGAGGAAGGGGGGAAGAACCTGCACGAGGAGGAGTTCCTTCGCGGGCAGTTGAAGAAGATGGGTAAGGGTGATCTCAAGGTTTCTTATACAAAGGTGTTGAACAACCATGCGGGTCTCGAGATGATGAACAATGTCCATAACCTGCTCAACAACGACCTGAATGTTATCGTTTATAATTTCGTGGATATGCTCAGCCACGCGCGTACTGAGATGGAGGTACTGAAGGAACTCGCCAGCGATGAGATGAGTTACCGAAGCATCACCACGAGTTGGTTCGAACACTCACCCTTGCACCAGGCGTTGAAGAAGGTGGCTGATAAGAATATAAAGGTCGTGCTGGCAACAGACCACGGCAGCGTCCGCGTGAAGACGCCCTACAAGGTGGTCGGCGATAAGCAGACTACTACCAACCTGCGGTATAAGCATGGGCGGAATTTGAATTATGAGCAGAAGGAAGTGCTGGCTTACCGGGAGCCAAAGGATATCGGGTTACCGTCGCCTACCATCAATTCATCGTTCATCTTTGCGAAGGAGGATAGTTTCCTGTGTTATCCCAACAACTATAACCACTATGTGAACTATTACCGGAATACTTTCCAGCATGGTGGAGTAAGCCTGGAGGAGATGATAGTGCCGGTGATAAAGATGCAAAGCAAGTAACAAACGTGAATCGTCAATCGTGCGTCGTGAATGGAAGACGCTAAGCTTGTTTCGATCAGTCTGCGGGTTCGATCAATCTAACTTTTTTGTGGAAAACTATGAATAACTTGATCTCTCATCTTCCCGCCCTCAGCGTAATTTTGTGACAGGCGGAGTCTCCGATTGACGATTGACGATTCACGATTCACGTCTAGTTTTGATCACTAACTATATGAAGTACACCCAGACCACTCTCGACAAATTAGAAGCCATTCCCGAACAAGCCGGTTATGTGATCCGCTATGAAAGAGGCTCATTCCAGAGCGGGTATTGTATCCTGGAGGAAAGGAAGGTGGTTGTTCTCAATAAATTCCTGCAGGTGGAAGGCCGTATCAATACACTACTCGATCTTCTTCCACAACTGAGCATCAATCCCGACATACTCACTGACGATTCCAAAAAGTTATTCCTCAATGTCATCTCCAGGCAACCCGCCGATGAGAGTTCTGACCTATAGGCAATAAACAGCCCGAACCTTCTACAGGCTTATCAACCTATCAACTTATTAACTTATTAACCCGTCAGTCTCACCAGACTCCACAATGGCCAATCAACCAATTCTCGTAATTTTACCCCCGTGGCCTATCCTCCTCTTAAAATAACCTTCCTCGGCACAGGAACGAGCAGCGGCGTACCGATGATCGCCTGCGAATGCGAGGTCTGTACCTCTACCGATAAAAAAGACAAGCGGCTCCGCGCAAGCATCCTCGTGGAGTCTGCCCACACTACACTGGTAGTGGATACCGGCCCGGATTTCAGGTACCAGATGCTTCGGCAAAAGGTGAAACGCCTCGACGCCGTTTTATTTACCCATGCACATAAGGATCACCTCGCAGGGCTCGATGATATACGGGCGTTTAATTACATCACCAAGAAACCGATCGAGGTATACGCGGATGCGCTGACCGAGGAAGCGGTGCGCCACGACTTCTACTATGCATTTGCCGACATGAAGTATCCCGGCATTCCGGAACTGAACATGAACCGCATAACGAAAGAACCATTTACGGTAGGGGACATACCGGTAATACCCATACCCGTCTGGCACCTCAAGATGCCGGTAATGGGTTTTCGATTCGGTAAATTCACCTATATCACCGATGCCAACCGTATCGATGAAGAGTCGAAAGAAATGATGCGGGGCAGCGAGATACTGGTGTTGAATGCACTCCGCCGGGAGAAGCATATCTCTCATTTCACGCTGCAGGAGGCGATGGACCTCGCAAAGGAATTGGAGATCCCGACGGCCTACTTCACCCATATCTCCCACCAGCTGGGCAAACACGAGGTGGTAGAAGCGGAGCTGCCGCCGGGTGTTCACCTCGCATACGATGGCCTTCAACTCGAGCTCGATTGACCTGAAAGGAGGGGAAATTTGAGCGTTTTATGCGGCTATATCTCTGCTGGGACATGTTCTTCTGATTTTTAATAGTATGATTTTTTTCTTATTTTGTAGGGCAAACCTTGCTTATGAGTTTACTTGCCTGGAATTGGAGCATATTCTGGTATGACATATCGATTGAAATATTCGGTTCACTAGTTTTCCTTTTCGGGATACTTATAGTATTTAGACCATGGGTTAGTATCAGTCCCTTTCTTTGTAAAAACCAGTCTGAATTTCAAAACGAGGGAACCATGTACTTTCTGAAAATTGTTAACAAATCCCTTTTTACCGCTTACGACATTGAAGTAGAGCTAGCTGTATTACAAAGAAGGCCAACTCCCCCCTCAGGGATGACCAATGTTCGAATGGTTCCATTAAACTTGGTATATAATTCGCATTCTTACTTACCAGGATACAGGCCTAGGTGGATTAGAAAAGATGCAGCGCATTGTTTAAGATTTAGAACCAAGGAAAATTTAGACTCAATAATTCTGGATGATTTTAAATCGGTCAGAGTACAAGTAACGCTGAAACATGGGCTTACGGGACTGGTAAAAGTATTTACCAATGAATACTCTGATATTCAGGAGATTAGAGAAGGGCGTTTTTCTTACGGAACAAAATTTGGAGTTATTTGAACTAAATGTATATATCTTTCGTTCTTATCAGAACGGAATCACCGTTAAATTTTCGAATATGAATGACACTGATGTTGGGTAACCCGCACTAATTTATAAAGGAGCTTTTAAGCTCCTTTTTTATTGCCCTGCAATTGCCTGTTTTTAATTTTCTTCGCTTCAGAAATGCTGCCGAAGACTTCATGTACTGACTTGATAGATATTCCAATAAATGCGTCCCTTCATAAGCTCCAGACATTCTTACTCTCAGTCAGGTGAGAATCTCACTTTCCCGACTAACAGATGTTAGGGCCTTTGAAATCTTTTACTATCTTGCATTGCCTTTAACGATTGCTAGCCACATAGGCGAACTGTGCCACCCGGCCCCGATTGCAACCGGGATTGGCGTGGCACATTTATTAAAATGATCTATCAATAACCCTTCTATGAATTTCGAGACGGCTGAACTTACACAGCAGGTTGCGCAAACTGCGCGCGACTTCGCTCAACAACACATCAAGCCACACGTTATGACCTGGGACGAGAGCCAGGAATTTCCCCTGCATGTATTCAAGGAAATGGGTAAGCTGGGCCTGATGGGCGTGCTTGTCCCGGAAGAGTATGGGGGCGCCGGCCTCGGTTATTTCGAATACAAGTCGGTGATCGAAGAGATATCCAAAGTATGCGGTTCGATCGGGTTGAGCTTAGCGGCACACAATTCACTCTGCACGGGACATATCCTCAATTTCGCCAACCACGAACAAAAGAAGAGATACCTGCCGAAGCTAGCAACGGCCGAATGGTTGGGCGCCTGGGGACTCACGGAGGCGAATACGGGAAGCGATGCAGGAAATATGAAATGCACTGCGACGAAAGACGGGAACGATTGGATCATCAACGGCACCAAGAATTGGATAACACACGGCAAGAGCGGCGATATTGCCGTGGTAGTTTGCCGTACCGGCGAACCGCGGTCGAAGAATAATTCAACTTCATTTGTAGTAGAAAGAGGCACTGCGGGTTTCAGCGCGGGCAAGAAGGAAAATAAATTGGGTATGCGTGCCAGCGAGACCGCCGAAATGGTCTTCGATAATTGCCGCGTACCGGATAGCAACAGGCTGGGTGAAGTGGGTGAAGGTTTCAAGCAGGCGATGAAGGTATTGGATGGAGGAAGGATCTCGATCGCGTCGCTTTCACTGGGCATCGCGAAAGGCGCCTATGAAGCGGCCCTGGAATATTCGCAGCAGCGTTACCAGTTCGACAAGCCGATCTCGAGTTTCCAGGGCATATCATTCAAACTCGCCGATATGGCGACGGAGATCGCGGCGGCTGAGCTATTGACGCTTCAGGCCTGTGATCTCAAGAACAGGCACGAACCCATGACGAAGGAAGCCGCGATGGCGAAATACTATGCGAGTGAAGTGGCCGTGAAAGTGGCGAATGATGCCGTCCAGGTTTTTGGCGGATATGGATATACCAAAGACTTTCCCGTCGAGAAATTCTACCGCGATGCAAAACTCTGTACCATCGGTGAGGGAACAAGTGAGATACAGAAGATTGTGATAGCGAGAGAGGCGTTGAGAGCAATTTGAGTACAAATTAGCCAATGTGCAAATATGCCAATGTGCAAATTAGGCGTGCTCCGATAAGTGATGACTTTCCGAATGAGGATTATTGGCACATTGGCATATTTGCACATTAGCTAATTCGTTATTTCACCTCCTGCATCTCCACCAACCTCCTATAAAATCCATTCTGCGCCAGCAGTTCTTCATGATTCCCCCTCTCCACGATCTTTCCCCTCTGCAATACGATGATCTCATCTGCATGACGGATGGTTGATAAACGGTGGGCGATCACTATACTCGTCCTGTTCTGCATCATATTATTGATCGCATCCTGTACTAGTCTTTCGCTTTCCGTATCGAGTGAAGAAGTGGCCTCATCGAGGATCAGTATCGGTGGATTCTTCAACACCGCCCTGGCAATGGTCAACCGCTGACGTTCGCCACCGCTGAGTTTGCTTCCCCGGTCACCGATATTACTGTTATACCCGCCTTCTTTTTGTATTATGAAATCATGCGCATTCGCAATCTTTGCCGCCTGGATGATCTGCTCTTCCGTTGCTTCCGGATAACCCAGCGAGATATTATTGGCCACCGTATCATTGAAGAGGATTGGCTCCTGCGTAACGATGCTCATCATGCTTCGCACGGAATGCAATGAGTAGTCTTTGATATTCACTCCATCGATGAGTACCTTGCCGTCCGTCACATCATGAAAACGCGGGACGAGGTCCGCCAGGGTTGACTTGCCCGCACCCGACGAACCGACAAGAGCAATGGTCTTTCCCTTGTGTATCGTCAGGTCGATATTATTAAGGATCATGGCATCGTCATAGGAGAAAATGACATCCTTGAATTCGATCCGGTCCGTGAATGCTTCGAGCTTCTTTCCATTTATGTTCTCATCCACCACTACCGGCGCCTTCAATACTTCTTCTACCCTGATCAATGCCGCGGCGCCGCGTTGTATGTTGAAGAATGCTGTGGAAATATTCTTGGCGGGGTTGATGAGCATGGCGAAGGAGGCGATATAGGCAATGAGTTCCTTTGCCTCCAAACCGTTTTTTTCAAGTACCAGCCGCCCGCCGAAGTAGAGAATAGTACTGAGCACTATTACACCCAACACTTCGGTGAGTGGTGAGGCCAGGTCGCGCCGGGCGCCCATTCGCTTGCGGATGCTGAACAACTCTGCATTCACATGATGGAAACGGGTACTCAATATCTTCTCTGCGAGGAATGCCTTGATGACGCGCAATCCTCCCAGGGTCTCATCGAGAATGGAAAGGCTCTCGCCGAGTTTGATGGCCGCGTCCTGCGACTGCCGCTTCAGTTTCCGGCTCACCCGTCCTATCAGCAAGCCGGTCACGGGAAGAAGGATGA
>DATHKS010000448.1:0-12554 GCA_035488975.1 Chitinophagaceae bacterium
TTCGGTCCGTTCGATATCGCCTTTCTCGAAACGGGACAATACAATGACGATTGGCCATTCATCCATATGACACCCGAGGAAGCGGTGCAGGCCGCCATCGATCTGCGGGCGCGTTGGATGCTGCCTGTTCATTGGGGAAAATTTGCACTGGCCTTTCATCCCTGGTCGGAGCCTGCAGAGCGTGTTAGAAAAAAAGCTGCGGCGCTCGGAGTATCCGTTACTACACCAAGGATCGGCGAGCCGGTGGTGTTGAATGAATCGTATCCCAATGCGGAGTGGTGGAAGGATGTATGATAGCTTCGACGGGAATTTTTACGCCCTGGTGCGTGTCCCCACGCACCAGCACCTGTGTATAATTTCGCTACGCCAGCAATACTTCGTTCAGCTTACAACTTACGGCCCTCGGCTGGGTATTGAACTCATCCACTTCCGTCTGAAGTTGAAAACATTCCCGACCCAGCTGCCGCTCTTTCAGGTATTTTTGACTGGACGTAGGAACTTTTGAATTGAATGCGATTTACAAAATGATAACCCTAAATAAGGCCATCTTTAAATTAATCTATAAAGCGGTGCTGGCGTAGCGAAATAATTTATTGCGGCTGGTGCGTGGAGACACGCACCAGGGCGTAAAGTTGCGGCTTCCGGCTATCGTCACCGCAGCTGGATTAGCGGCCAGACTATTCATGGCAGGAATTTTGTCTTTGTTCGTTTAGTGAACTCTAAAAATTTTGTTATGAAAAAAATGCGCGGCTTATTTCTTGTCGTTTCAGTGCTTGCGTTCCAGTTTGGGAATGCCCAGTTAAAAGGGTTCAGCCTTGGGCCTTATGTAGAGGCGGGATGGCCTGCGGGTAATGATTTCAAGGCTACGCACAGGCATGGATTAGGGGCAGGTCTTACGGCAGATATAAAACTTCCGGGTGCGTTAGGCCTCACCGGTTCGGCGGGCTACATGCAATTCATGGGGAAAACTATCACCACTGCGGAAGGAACGACAAAGGCGCCGGCCATAAAGGCCTTTCCTATTCGTGCCGGTTTGAAGTTAAGGGTAGCTCCCCTAATATACTTCAAGTTGGAAGGTGGCGCAGCCAATTTCACCGGAGGTGAGAATGGTTCCGCTTTTATTGCCTCACCCGGGATTGGCGTAAGACTCCTTATGTTCGATATTCAGGCGAAGTATGAAGCCTGGTTGAAGAATGGTTCCAATATGAGTTTCTGGGGACTAAGAGCCGGAATTAATTTTTAGAATAAGGAACCACTAAGCCACGAAGGCACAAAGGAACACGAAGAACAATTTGATAATTTGGTAATGTGCCAATGATGGCGTGGTATGTGAGGATTAACCACAAAGGTCTCCAAGAAAATACAACACAAGGAGCACAAGTAGATCATAAGACATCGTAAATTCCTGGTAATCTCGTGGCAAAAAATAAAAAAGAAGAAGCCGCTATAAGATAACAGCGGCTTCTTCTTTTACTTTTCGAACTACCAAGCCATGAAGGCACAAATAAATACAGACGCTTCTCACATCACGCCCCCATTGGCACATTATCAAATTGCCAAATTATCAAATTGTTCTTTTAGTAGCTCCATCTTTAATTTAATTCACACGTCCATCTTTCTTATCCATTCCCCTTCCGATGGCATAACCACCCACACCGCCGAGTACACCACCTATCACACCGCCCAATACACGGTTCTTCTTACTGATGATGGCTCCAGCAACGGCTCCGGCTGTCGTTCCAATGGCTGTTCCCTTCGCCGCCTTGCTCCATCCCTTCTTCTTTGCAGGCACTGTTGCCACGGAGTTGGATGAGTTAGCCGCAGGCACGTACACGGTCTTGTGAACTACCGTTGTTTTTGGAGGGGCCTGGCTCGCGGCCAGTTCATTCCCGGTCATATAATACTGGCTGGGATCCTTCCGTTCGTTCTGCGCCTTCCAGTTTTGAAAGGAGGCAAAACCAACGGTGTCTTCATAGGAAACCGATTTCGTAAGGTCTTCCTGTTTGGGCTGGGTGTTACAAGCTATCATACCTGTAGCAATAGTAACAATGAGTAACGTTTTTTTCATAATCTTTTTTTTATAGGATTAATAAATAACAATAACACCCTATGATAAAGGAAAACAATGCCATAGAAATGCACGTTGTTAATGGAAGGTTGATATGAAATTTAATGGCCTACTGCACACCCTATTACGAGGTTCCTTTTTTAACAGTTGTGTCCTTGCATCAAGGCGTATTGACAAGCGCATCGCGCTTTTTGCTATCCTGTACAATACAACAGAAGTAGTCTTAGTTTATTATTAACAGCCGTAACCGCAAGTATACACAAACACAAAAAGGCCAGCCGAAAGGCTGGCCCGGTCTGTATCCTCTATGTTGAGATGAAAACAATTAGCCAATGTGCCAATGGACCTAAGATCAATCAGGCATTACTTATCGGAGCACGCCCTCATTGGCACATTTACTAATTTGCACATTGGCTAATTATCAAATTATCAAATTGTCTTCCCCTTCTTCTTCTTCTCCATCGCCTTCAGATCATCCGCATTCGGTTCACCAAGCACTATCTTTCCAAAGCTCGACTTGATCTCGATCTTCGCATTGCCATTCCCCGACTGCCCGCTGAATTTTCTATCTGAATCCGGTCCATACTGGTCTGGCTTATCCGTGCGTTTAATGCCCACGCCGGTACGATCGACAAAATCGCCGAAGCTGGTCGAGATGCTATAGTCGGCGCCGATACTTCCCGGGCGAAGGTTGACCGTGCTATAGGAATCATGAAGCGAGAGTGACGTAATATCTGCCGCAAGACTGATCCGCGTGTTATCACAGAATTCGAGCTTGATCACATTCTTCCCCGAGAGATTATCGATGCTTATCTGCGAGAATTTAAATGTCGCATCAAGATTCGTCGCCGATTTGATAGAGGCCTTCCCGAATTCTACAGATATGTCCTTTATGTTGCTCAATACACCCGTGGTGAGCTCCCCGAACTTGCTGTTGATGTCCACCGGGCCTTTGTAGTCCGGCAGCTCCGTATTGCCAAAGCTATTGCTGGTGTTAAGCGTCACCGACACGGGGAGATGGATCTCGTAGTCGATGCTCATGTTCGACTTGCAGTCCTTGCATTTCTCCTGTTCCTTGTTGTTTTTTATCGATGTCTTGTATTCTACGCCGCCATCCTTCTGTTGGTTAGTCACCATTATCAGTTCGAAGATGGCCTTCGCCACTTCATCCTTCGTGGCCGATACTTCTATGTGCACGTCGACTTTTATTTCATTCTTATCCCAGGCGATGTATTTCACATTCCCGAAACTGTTTTCGATGGTCAGCTTGTTGGTGGAAGGGTAGGTATTGGACATATCCTTTTGTTTGACGAATTCGTACTTCTTACGGCCATTCTCATTCTGCTGTGCACTGACGATCTGCGCACTGAACAGGAGGAGAAAACTAAATGCCAGGGTAACTTGTTTTTTCATTGCTATTTTTTTTATGTTGAAGCTCTTTGATGATGAATAATTGTTTGGAGAGTAATTCCGCCTGCAACTGCAGATTCTGCAGCATGGCTTCGATGAGGACATCCTGGTCTGGCAACTGCGCCACCTTCTTCCGGAGCAAACCGTACGAGCTATCGAGTCCATGCAAGTCGCTCGAGAACTTCCCGTATAGTTCGGGTTGTTTTACGGAGAGGATCCTCAGCTCATCCTGCTGCCGGAGTATGGTGTTGTACACATTCTTTGCCTGCGTGGCATAGGCCGGATCCATGCCCGCGATCTCCTCGGCATAAGAAGGCCTGGTTGAAAGGGATGTATTTGTGGTAGCAACCGGCTCATTCGGCTTATCCTTGCGGATCAGGATGAAGTAAACGCAGGTAATGGCCACGAAGAAAATGGCCGCCGCCGCGCTCCATTTATAGATATCGCGGATGGTGAAATGCCGTGGTCGCTTCACGTTCAGCGATCCTTCGATCCTGTCCCACACCTTGCCGGATGGTTCCGCATCATCTAGACCTTCACGGTTTTCATCGAGATATTTCTTAAGCTTATCCATGCACCTTTTCCTTTTTTAGCAACTGCAATAATTTTTCCTTCCCCCGCTTGTATTGTGTCCGTATCGTGGACTGTGTCACCTGTAGGATGCCAGCTATTTCCTCGTGATCATAGCCCTCCAGCAGGTAGAGAGTTAACACCGCCCGGTATCCGTCGGGTAGTTCCTTCATCGTTTCCCGGATCGATTCCACGGCAAAGGCGATTTCATTGTCGTCGGGCTCCGGCTCGTCGGGGTGAACATCGGCCTCGTCCCCCAGCTCCACCAACCAAAGTTTCCGCTTCTTTAACAAGGCAATGCTTTTGAAGACCACGATCTGCTTGAGCCAGCCACCGAAGCTTGACCTGTTGCCGATCTCCCGTAATTGGGTGAATGCATCGGTAAAGGACTCCTGCAGAACATCCTCCGCATCTGCGCGGTTCGCGGTAATACGTAGGGCGGTATTGAACATAGCCTTGCTGTACCGGTCATATAGCTGACGGTAGGCAGTGGTATTTCCTTTGATGCATTGGGTCACCAATTCATCAACCGGCGTTATTGAGATGGTCAGGGGCAGGAAGTGGTTTTATATAAAGTATGGAAAAATCCAACAATGTTGCATGAAAACAATTTGACAATTTGATAATTTGGCAATTAGCCAATTGGGCGTGCTACGATTTGTGAGAACCGACCGATCTGAGGATCATTATCACATTGCCAAATTATCAAATTGCCAAATTCATAAATCAGTCAGCTACGGATAAAGGCCTCCAGGTCCATATTTAGCCTGTCCTTATCCGTTATAAAAAGCCCATGCGGCGCACCTTCATACACTTTATAGATAGCGCCGGGGATCATCTTTGATGTGCGATCGCTGCTCACGGCAATGGGAACCGTCTTGTCTTCCTGGCCATGGATGATGAGCGTAGGCAGCTTGATGCTGGCCAGGTCCTTCCTGAAATCCGTGGATGTGAAAGAGCCCGCGCAGTCTATTGTCGCCTTCGGCGATCCTTTCAGCGTAAGCATGTGTGCCCAATCGAGCAGCGACTGGCTGACAGGATGCTTGGTAAAGGTTTCCCCGAAGAACGTCTTGCCAAACTCGGCAAGGAATGCAGGGCGATCATCGAGCAGCTGCTCGATAAATCCATCAAACACCTTCTGATCGATGCCCTCCGGGTTGTCGGCCGTTTTCAACAGAAAGGGGAGGACAGTACTCACCAGCACGATCCTGGCCACCCGGGCGCTGTTGTGCCTGCTGCAATACCTGGCCACTTCTCCTCCGCCCATGGAAAAGCCGATGAGCGTGACACCCTGCAGGTCGAGTGTATCGAGAACGAGTTTGAGGTCATCGGCCAGCGTGGAATAGTCATAGGGCTCCCAGGGCTTGAACGACTGGCCAAAGCCACGGCGGTCATAGGCGATGACACGGTACCCCTTGGCGGCGAAATAAAGTAATTGATATTCCCACATCTCGTGACTGGACGGCCATCCGTGTATGAAGACAAGCGGTTTACCGCTGCCCCAGTCCTCGTAATATAAGCGTGTCTTCTCCTTCTTGTCCTGTGATTCAATGAAAGGCATAAAGAAAATTTAAGGTTAAAATAAGAGGAATGGGTCAAATAGTCTGCCAACGGAAGGAGAGTGGATTTTTTAGTGGTAAAAACCTGTGTCTGTCAGGAATGGGGAATTCGGAATAAGGAATAAGGCTGATCCTTGAAAAATCTTCTCATAAGGCCTAATTCCTTATTCCGAATTCCCTATTCCCAATTCCCTATTCCAACTCTGGTCAGTAATTTGCAGTCTGTTTCAATACTGTTAAATACACCTATTTTTCAAGGGAAAGAAAACCCTCTCCGATTGATTTGCGTTAATAGGTAAGAAAACTTTTTTTATGTCAAAACGCTATTCTCTTTTTCTCGCTTTTTCGGCCCTGTTTGCCGCCAGTTGCGGCATGGCTCAAAAGAAGACCAACGATAAGTTCCCGGATCCACCTACGGCCACGGCCAAGACTGTCTTCCCTATGAAGCTCACGGAGGCGGAATGGAAGGCAAGACTTTCTGCCAAACAGTATAATATCCTGCGCGAAGAAGGCACAGAGACCGCCGGAACCGGTAAGTACGATCACTTCTACAAAAAAGGGACTTATTATTCCGCGGCGAGTCTGCAACCCGTGTTTAGTTCCGAGACGAAATTCGACTCGGGTACTGGCTGGCCCAGTTTCTATGCACCCATTTCACCGGATGCTGTCCGGCTGGTAATCGACAATAGTTTCGGCACTACGCGTGTAGCGGTAGTGGATAGCAAGAGCGGCTCGCACCTGGGACATGTA
Organism: Chitinophagaceae bacterium; assembly: GCA_035488975.1. GTDB lineage: Bacteria > Bacteroidota > Bacteroidia > Chitinophagales > Chitinophagaceae > DATHKS01. Next base: position 6,358 of record DATHKS010000448.1, read on the forward strand.
TTCGATGATGGCCCTGCTCCGACAGGCAAGCGATATTGCATGAACTCCGCCGCGCTTATTTTTGTTCCGGAGGGTGGAAAGCCTCCCGTCAGCTCAAATGATCAATAATCATTAAACACTCAATATGCGTTCCATTATAACTTCTCTCATTGCCCTCGTGGTCTTCACTTCCTGTGCACAAACGCAGGCCAAGCCGGGCATACCCCTCGGCTCCAAAGAGAAGAAATCTGCCAATGAAGCCGTCGCCACCTTTTCGGAAGGTTGCTTCTGGCATGCGGAGATCGTATTTCAAAGTCTGCAGGGCGTTCGCGATGCCGTCTCGGGGTACGCAGGCGGCACTGACAAGAGTCCCGACTATGACAAGGTAAGTTCTGGCGGCACGGGTCATGCAGAAACCGTGCAGGTGTACTATGATCCGGCCAAGATTTCGTTTGAAACGTTGGTGAAGGCGCTATTTGCAAGCATGGATCCCACTGAGCTTAACCGCCAGGGGAATGACCAGGGGACGGAATACCGGTCGATCGCGTTTTATCGCAACGACAAGGAGAAGGCGATCATAGAGGCGGAGATAAAGCGGATCAATGAGTCGGGGAAATACAAGAGCAAGGTGGTGACGGAAGTGGCTCCGTTCTCGGCTTTTTATCCTGCGGAAGATTATCACCAGGAATACGTGGCGAACCATCCCGATAACTCCTATGTACGGAATGTATCCATACCGGACTTCCTCGAGTTTAAGAAAGAATTCAAGGGGAACTTCAAGCCATAATACATTTTAGATTAGTAAAAAGAAAGCGGGAAGAAGCAACATTCTTCCCGCTTTCTTTTTTTATTCGGGTAATAGTTGCGGCTCTGCTGCGAGGGGCAGCGGCAGGGATTTGATATGCTTTCGTTGCACGTATTGATTCACGAAATACATCAGGACGGCGGTAACAGCCATCGTGCAGATCACTACATACCCGAGCGTATCGTAGTGCCGGAGTGAATGATCCTGGCTTTCTGTTACGATGAGGCCGCCCACTGCGGAGGCAACGCCACCCGCTATCTGTTGCACGGACGAGTTGATGCTCATGAATGCTCCACGATCACTGGGCTCGGGTACGGCCGTCATGAGAGCCGATGAGGCTATCATGCGCGAAGTGATGCCGACGAAAAGCAAGACATTCACCAGGATGATGATCCAGAATGGCGTGATGCCGAGTTGCGTGTAGATCGCCACCATGATCATGCCGACCACCGTTCCGATAATAAACATATTGTACTTCCCGATCTTATCGCTGAATTTGCCGGCAATAGGACCTATCAGTATGGAAAAAAGACCGGTGATGAGATACACCGTCGGTAGTTGTTCCAGGGTGAGCCCGAGATTATAAATACCGAAGGCGCTGCCGAATGGCATAAGCATAAAACCACCGGTGGCAAGCAGGGTAGTGGCGAGAAATGCACGCAGGTAGTTGCGTTTGGAGACGGTGTTGAGCAAGTGATGGAATGCATTGCGTTGCGTCTGCAAGGCGATATGACCCGTCACCGGCTGCATGTAGATAAATATGACGATGCCGACGACCGTACCGAATCCGGCGATCATCCAGAAGGGTGCATGCCAGCTAAAGTGATTGGCCAATACGAGGCCGATAGGAATTCCCAGTACCTGGCTTGCCGCGAAGGCCATCTGCACAAAGCCCATGACGCGTCCACGCACCTCCATCCGGAAGAGATCGCTCACGATGGCAAAACTGATGGAACTGATCACGCCGCCGAAGATGCCGGTGACGATCCTTGCCGCCAATAGAAAATGAAAGTTAGGAGCAAGAGCGCAACAGAGGGTGCCGACGATGAATCCGGCATAGAAGAAGAGTAATAATTTTTTCCGGTCGAATTTATCGGCGAAGCCAGCCGCAAGCAGGCCGGAGATCCCAGCACTGAAGGCGTAGGCGGAAACGACCAGGCCGAACTGGGAAGGGGTCACGTCGAGTGTCTTCATCAGGATCGCGCCCAGGGGCGAGAGCACCATGAAATCGAGAATGACGGTGAACTGCAGGATAGCAATTATCGCGATCATGAATACCTGGTAGCGCGAAAATATCCTTGGCTTAACGGGATCGATGGTTGAAGTCATGAATGATAAATTTTCTTTAGCCGGGAAGTTCTTCGCAGGTAAAACCCTCCCTGTTTAGTGTTTTGATGAGTTCGCCGGTGTCTGCAGTCACCGCTTCTATCCGTAAGACCTTGTCAACGTCCTGGCGATCGATATTCCAGCGCCGGATACCCGGTACCATGTTCAACGCGGGTGTTATCTTCTGCAGGTCTTTCTTGTAACGGATATTTGTTTTGAATACAAGAATAGGCATGGGCTAATAATTTTAAGAAGGTTATCAGGTAAGTGCACAGCTAATTTCGGTGAGCAGGTTGCCGGGAGCGGTGAAATAGAATCCGAACACGCCGCGCATGGAGGCGGGTGGATTGTCCAGTGGATACCCATCCCGCTGAAGAGAAGCATAGATCTGGTTTACCTCGTCGATGCTTTCTACCAGGAAGCCGATATGAAACGAATCGGGGTAGGCATGGTTGCCATTGCGGTTGAAACTCTCTGACATAAGTACGAGGGTGAAGCCGCTCTTGCCGACCAATATTGCGAGTTTATTATCGCCTTTCATTTCGGCGCAGGTGAAGTCGAGGTATTTCACGAAGAATTCCTGGCTGGCCTGTACATCCGGTACCGTGAGATTAATATGGTTTAATTGAAAATTCATGGGTATAGTTTTATTTCTGATTTATGGGTCGAAGCGCTTTGAGTACGAGGTCGAGCGCCTGCAACATTAATTTATCGGAGAACCTGAAGGGCCTGCCGCCGATGCTCTGCCCGGAGATATGGAAATTGACGAGCGCATAGAGTGGGGCGAAGGCCACCGACCTGTACACTTCCACGGGAACCTTGACGAGTTCCTTTCGCTTGATGGCATTGTCGACGAATGACTCCATGATGCGGCCAAATTTTTTATCCATTCGCTGAGCCGCCTTTTCCTGCAGGGGAGAGTGGCGGATCTGCTCCATGAAGCGCATGCTGTCGGGGTACTTCATATAATACTTCGCGCGGTTGATCCACTGCACCTTCAATCCTTCGCGGAAGGAGAGGGAGGCATCGAAATTCACGAGAGTCGCATCCAGCATCTTCTTTGTCTCGGTGACAAATAATTCCAGGATGAGGTCCTCCTTATCCTTGTAATAAATATAGCTGGTGGCGGGAGATACGCCGGCGGCCTTCGCAAGCTTTTGCATGCTGAAACCGTTGAGTCCCTCTTGTACGAGGAGCTCAAGCGCCTTTTCCCTGATGATATGTTGTTTTGATTCGTCGCGAACCCTCATGAGGATACAAATATAAGTGAATGATCGTTCATTTATTTATTTAATTTTAGTAACATTCTGTCATGAGACGTGAATCGTGAATCGTCAATCGTGAATGACAGCCTCGCTAAATCAGCCTTCTCGCATAGCACGATGCCTGAATGTTGTCGCGGGGGTGGGTGCGGATTTGCTACAAACATATTGCCTCGCTGTGGCAGACATCATGTGGATTTGCAATCCGCGCCAATCATATTGGTCGTCTGTACCAATATCGCTTCTCTGCCTGGCTGCCTGTTAATACAAACGACCCTTGCCCGGGCAAACATCACCTGGACTTGCAATGTGCGCCAATCATATTGGTCGTCTGTACCAATATCACTTCTCTCCCTGGCTGTCTGGTTCTTAATACAAACGACCCTTGCCCCAGCGGGGCAACATGTTAGAATAAAAATGTTCCTGGGAAAATCATTGAATTGCTATCAAACATGACGTTGATGATAAAAATAATATTTTTATGAATTGCCTGATATTGACATGTTGCCCCTCTGGGGCAAACATCACGTGGCTTGCAAATGTGCTTCAAACATATTGGTCGTCTGTGCCAGTACCACTTTTCTGCCTGGCTGTTACTACAAAAGAAGAAATTACAATCAACGGAGTGCCCACTTGAGCATTGTCCAAAGGACCCCTTTGGGGAATATTGCGTATTGAATATTTGCCTTTTATCTCTCCAAGCCTTCATAGAGTATCTCCACCGGATGTTTCGCCTTTCTTCCTGTTCCATCTTTTATCTGGTGGCGGCAGCTTGTGCCCGGCGCAGCGATCAGGGTATCGTCCGGTGAATTCCGCACCGCAGGCAGCAACACGAGCTCGCCTATCTGCATCGATAGCTCATAGTGTTCCTTCTCGTACCCGAAGCTGCCGGCCATGCCGCAGCAGCCGGAGGGAATGATCTCCACAGAATAGTTTGCCGGGAGGGAAAGCAGCGTGGCAGAAGAGGCCACGGATGATAGTGCCTTCTGCTGGCAATGTCCATGCAATTTTATATGACGCTTCTCTGTCGTAAAGGATTCGCTCAGGATATTCCCCTTCCCGATCTCCGCCGCCAGGAATTCATCGATCAGGAATACATGTTTGGCTAGCTCCTTCGCCGCCTCCAAATGTTCGTCATCCGCCAGGTCGATATATTCATCCCGGAACGTAAGAATGGCGGAGGGCTCTATGCCGATCAATGGCGTGTCAGCCGTTATCAACGGGGATAGTTTTTCTATGTTCTTGTTGGCAATAATCTTCGCCTTTCGCAACAATCCCTTCGATAGCGAAGCGCGTCCACTCTCCAGGTGAGCGGGGATGATCACTTCGTATCCCAGCCGCTCGAGTAGCAGGATCGATTTCATGCCGATCTCCGTGTCGTTGTAGTTGGTAAACTCATCGCAGAAAAGATAGACGCGCTTTCCGTTTGCCGGCTTTGACGCCTTATTCTTTCTCCGCCGATACCATTTCCGGAGTGTTGTCTTATATAGCGTCGGCATAGACCGTGCTTTGGCAAAACCAGAGAGCCCCTTCACCCATCCGCCGATGGTCCTGTTCGTCATGATGAAATTGTATAGCCCCGGCCAGATGCTCCCCGCAGCAGCGCTGGTGCTGAATCCGGCAATGAGACGCGATCGCAAGGGCACGCCATTAGCATCGTAATAGTGTTGCAAAAACTCGGCCTTGAGCTTGGCGACATCCACATTGCTCGGGCATTCCGACTTGCAACCCTTGCAACTCAGGCACAGATCCATCACCTCGTAGATCTCCTTATGATCGAAACGATTCATCTTTTCGGAATTCGTCAGGAACTCGCGTAATATATTAGCCCTTGCCCGTGTCGTGTCTTTTTCATTCCGCGTAGCCATATAGGAAGGACACATGGTGCCGCCGCTGAGTTCGGTCTTCCGGCAATCGCCGCTTCCATTGCATTGCTCCGCATGCTGGAGGACGTCCTGGTTCGGAAACCGGAACACTGTCTTGAAGGCGGGTGTCTTTTGTCCCGGTGTATAACGCAGCATCGTATTCATCGGCGGCGTGTCGATGATCTTATTTGGATTAAAGATGGTATGCGGATCCCAGGCCTTCTTTATTTCCCGGAGAAGCGCATAGTTCTCTTCTCCTATCATCTGCCGGATGAATTCACCTCTCAACCGCCCATCGCCATGTTCGCCACTGAGTGAGCCGTTGTATTTCTTTACGAGTGTTGCTATTTCCTCTGCAATAGCGCGGAAGAGCCGGTTGCCATCTTCCGTCTTCAGGTTGATGATCGGTCGGAGATGCAGTTCACCGGAACCTGCGTGCGCATAGTGCACAGAGTACAATCCATACTTGTTCAGAATCGTGTTGAAGTCGCGGATATAGGCCGGCAGGTCATTTACATCCACGGCTGTATCCTCGATCACCGGCACTGCCTTCTCATCACCGGGAAGATTGGCCAAAAGGCCCAGGCCTGCCTTGCGCAGCGTCCATATCTTCTTGCTGTCATTGCCGAAGAGTAACGGGAAATGATACCCGAGGCCGGCGGCCTTCATTTCGTCCTCGCATTTCTTCGCGTCCGCTATTATCTCCTCCCTAGTGCCGCGCGCAAACTCTATTACGAGAATGGCGCCCGGATCTCCCTGCACGAAGAAACGGTTCTTCATCTGCTCTATATTATTCTTTGTGCACTCAAGAATATAATGATCGATCAGTTCACTGGCACTGATCTTATGTTTTATGGCAATAAGGTTTGCCCGCAACGATTCATCGATGGAATTGAAGTGAACGGATAGCAGCCCCGTCTCCGCCGGCGGAAGAGGCACCACATTTAATTTTATTTCCGT